>CAZIXL010000757.1:0-1992 GCA_964542885.1 uncultured bacterium | reverse complement strand
GGGATTGTTTCGTGCCGCAGCGCCGCCGGGCAACCTTGAAGTGCCCCGCGCACCGCGGCGCTTCCCCGGGGCTCCGGGCACCCTATGTAAGGAGTGGGGCGGTCGGGACACGGTCCACTGGCTCCCGGAATCGCCCCATTGCCCCGGCTGGCCCCCTTGTGCACAATGCCGCGGCACCCGCCAGGGAGGCGGGGGGCCGGGCGGGCCAGCCCCGGTACCAGCTCGCTGCGGCGCGACCGGTCGTGCACCGGTCGCAAGCCCAAGGACGACAGGGGACTAAGGTCGCAACCTCCAGTGGCTTCTTCGATCTCCGCGAAACGCCAACGCCAGATGCTCGCCGTGCTGCTCGGCGCCCTCGCCGTGCTGCTCGCCGCCAGCATCGCCACCTTCCGCATCCCGCAGTCCGGTGAAGCCCCGTGGGCCCTGCGCAACGCGTGCGGCCCGGTCGGCTCACTGATGGCGTACGGGTTGGTGTGGCTGTTCGGCCGTGCGGCGGCCTTCGGCGTGCCGATCCTGGCTGCGGCCTGGGCGTGGAACCGCCTTCGCAGCCGCCCGGTCTCGCCGCTCGTGGCGACGAGCGCGATGGGCGTGCTGCTCGTGTTCGAGATCTGCTCGCTGTTCGGGCTGGCGGGGCTCGACCGCTGGTCGTGGGCGGGCGCGTGGGGCTTCGCGGGCGCGATGGCGCTGCAGGCCTCGCTCGGCGACATGGGCTCGTGGATCACGGCGGGCACGCTGCTGCTGCTCACGGCGCTCGCCGCGAGCGAGATGGGCTTTCACTGGATCGGCCGGCTCGCGCACGGCCTGGTGCTGAACCCGGCCCGCGGGCTCGCGGGCGGCGTCGCGGGCGCCTGGCAGGGCATGGCCGAGCGGCGCGCCGAGGCGGCGCGCGCGGCGGCGAAGGCGGGCCGCGGCCGCAAGCCGAAGGTGGTGACCGCGGCTGCCGAGGCGCCGGCGCCGCCGAGGATCGACGCCCCCGTGGGCGAGGCCCCCGCGCCGGCGAAGGCGGCCGCGCCGCTCGCCCAGCTCGAGCTGCCGCCGCCGATCCCGCCGGTCATCAAGAAGGCCCAGCCCGCGAAGCCGAAGTCGCTCGAGCCCGACCGCCCGACGGGCCCGGCACCGGCCGAGGCGCTGCCGCCGCTCGGCCTGCTCGAGCTGCCGCAGCAGCCCGAGGACCTGGTCACGGCGGCCGACCTCACCGCGCAGGCCAACCTGCTGGTGAGCAAGCTCGCCGACTTCTCGGTCGAGGGCCGGGTGACCGAGATCCACCCGGGCCCGGTCGTGACGATGTTCGAGTTCGAGCCGGCCGCGGGCATCAAGGTGGGCTCGATCGTGGCGCTCGAGGACGACCTGGCCCTGGCCATGCGGGCGAACCGCATCCGGGTGATCGCACCCTTGCCCGGAAAGGGCACGGTCGGGGTCGAAATCCCGAACCCCCGGCGCCGGACGGTGTATCTCCGCGAGGTGCTCTCCTCCCACGCCTTCGAGCAGAGCCGGGCCGCCCTCAAGCTTCCGCTCGGCGTCGACGTGAACGGCCAGCCCTACGTGGCCGACCTCGCCCGCATGCCGCACCTGCTGGTCGCGGGCTCGACCGGCGCGGGCAAGAGCGTGTGCCTCAACTCGATCATCACCGGCCTGCTCTTCCAGCACGCGCCGACGTCGCTGCAGCTCGTGATGATCGACCCCAAGATGGTCGAGCTGTCCATGTTCAACGGCGTCCCGCACCTGGTGTGGCCGGTCGTGACCGACGCCAAGGTGGCGTCGAAGACGCTGCGCAAGATGGTCGGCGAGATGGAGGTGCGCTACAAGCTGCTGGCCTCCTGCGGCGCGCGGAACATCGACACCTACAACGAGCGCGTCGCCGAGGGAAAGGTGCCGGTACCCGAGAACGGCGCCAGGCCGCCGCAGCGGCTCGGCTACATCGTCGTGATCATCGACGAGCTCGCCGACCTCATGCTGACGGCGCCGGCCGAGATCGAGGAGCCGATCGCGCGG
>CAZIXL010000756.1:0-1994 GCA_964542885.1 uncultured bacterium | reverse complement strand
CGGGCCAGCGCCGCGTCAAAGCGCTCGAAGGCCAGCGATCGGAGAAGCGCAGGACGCTGTTCGAAGCGCAGGACCAGATCGACCGGCGGCGCGAGGAGCTGCTCTCCGAGATGGAAGACCGGCTCGGCTCGACCGAGCAGCTACGGCGGGTGTTCACGATCCGCTGGAGGCTCGAGTGATGCCGCCTGTGACGCGCGCCGCCCTGGGCCGGCTCGTCGCACAGGGCGAAGGCCCACGGCTCGAGTTCAAGCGCTCGACCGGCGAACTGCGCGATGCGATGCGGACCGTGTGCGCGTTCTTGAATGCCGAGGGCGGCACGGTGCTGTTCGGTGTTCGCCCGGACGGCAGGATCGAGGGTCAGCAGGTCGCTGATGCCACGCTGCGCGACGTGGCCCAGCAGCTCGGGCGATTCGAGCCACCGGTTGTCCTGCAGCCAGAGCGGATTCGAATCGGCGGGGACCGAGAGGTGCTTGCCCTTCGCGTCGAGCCCGTGGGTGACATCGTCCCCTTCGCTTACGACGGTCGCGCCTACGAGCGCATCGCGAGCACGACGCGAGTCATGGCTCAGGCCTCGTACGAGGCGCTGCTGCTCGAGCGGATGCACAGCCGGCAGCGTTGGGAGAATCGGCCTGCCGACGTGGCGGTGCGCGACATCGACCGCGACGAGCTGCTCAAGATGGTGCGCGCCGCCCGCTCCGCGGGGCGACTCGCCGGGCCCGCGGGCCGCAGCGTCACGGACATCCTCGACCGACTGGGGCTGCGGGTGGGCGGGCGAATCCTGCGGGCCGCCGTCGTGCTGTTCGGCAGGAAGTTCCTTCCGCACTACCCGCAGTGCGAGCTGCGCATGGCCCGCTTCCGGGGAACGGACAAGACCGAGTTCCTCGACCAGAACCAGATTCGGGCCGGAGCGTTCCGGCTGCTCGAGGAAGCCGAGGTCTTCTGCCAGCGCCACCTGCCCGTCGCGGCTCGGATCGTCCCGGGGCGCTTGCGCCGGGTCGAGTCACACCTGATTCCGCCCGAGGGCCTGCGCGAGATTCTGGCCAATGCGTTCATGCACCGGGACTACAGCATCGCCGGCGGAGCGGTGTCGCTGGCCATCTACGACGATCGCGTCGAGATCTGGAGCCAGGGAGGTTTCCCCCGCGGCATCACTCCCGAACTGCTCAAGCAGGAGCACCCGTCCGTTCCGCGCAATCCGCTCATCGCCGAAGCATTCCACCGTGTGGGCTACGTCGAGCGCTGGGGGCGCGGGACGAACCGGGTGATCGAGATGTGCCGACAGGCGCACACGCCCGAGCCGGAGTTCGAGGAGATCGCGGGTGCGGCGGTGGTGCGGTTCCGAGTGAAGGTGGGCACGACCGCGCAAGTTACCGGGCAAGTCGCCGGACAAGTCACCGGGCAAGTTGCAGGGCAAGCTCCAGGGCAAGTTGCAGGGCAAGCTGCAGGGCAAGTTGCCCCACAGGTCGCCCGGCGGCTCAGAGGGATCCTGCAGGCGGCGCGCCTGCCCCGGTCCCGCGAGCAGCTCCAGAGAGCTGCCGGGATCGCGAGCCGTGAGCACTTCACGCGGAAGTACTTGGACACGCTCCTGAGGGCCGGCTTGCTGGAACTGACGATTCCGGATAAACCACGCAGTGGCCTGCAGCGATACCGGCTGACCCGCGCGGGGCAGCGGTACCTCGCGCGCCGCAGGAAGTAGCGCCGCACGCCCCGCAACCCGGAGCCGTCAATGGCGACGAACAAACGAAAGCTCGAGCTGACCTGGATCGGCAAGGAGAACCGGCCGCGCCTCGAGCCGCGCATCCTGCTGGAGGACCCCGCGAAGTCGTACGTCGCGGCTCACCGCGTGAACGAGACCGACCTGTTCGACAACCGCCTGATCTTCGGCGACAACCTGCTCGCGCTGAAGGCGCTGGAGCAGGAGTTCGCGGGGAAGATCAAGTGCGTCTTCATCGACCCGCCCTACAACACCGGCAGCGCATTCGAGCACTACGACG
>CAZIXL010000755.1:0-1998 GCA_964542885.1 uncultured bacterium | reverse complement strand
GCGGACGCGCCGCCGCACCAGCGCGCGAGCACCGACTGGACCTGCTCGGGGCGCACCGGCTTGCTCAGGAAGTCGTCCATGCCGCACGCCAGGCAGCGCTCGCGCTCGCCGGCCATGGCGTTCGCCGTCAGCGCCACGATCGGCACGTGGCGGGCCCCGGCTTCGTGCGCGCGAATGCGCCGCGTCGCTTCGTAGCCGTCCATCTCGGGCATCTGCAGGTCCATGAAGACCACGTCGAACGCCCCGGCCTCGAAACGCTCGGCGCCCTCGCGGCCGTTCTCGGCCACCTCGACCTCGCAGCCGAGGCGCTCGAGCATGCGGGCCGCGACCTTGCGATTGGTCGGGTTGTCCTCGACGAGCAGCGCGCGCCGCGCGCCGCCGCAACGGTCCGGGGCAGCGGCCCCCGCCGGGGCCGCGGCAGCGGAAGCGGGCTCGTCGCGCTCCGCGGCCGCGGCTCCGGCGGAGGCCGCGTACGCCGCCAGCGTCGCCGCATCGAGCACGCCCTCGCGCGTGACGAACCCGCTTTCGCCTCCGGCCATGACCTGCCCGAGCTGGCGGGCCAGCACGGCGACCCGCCACGGCCGCACGAGCCAGCCGCGCGCGCCGGCGGCGGCGAGCGCCGCGTAGTCGTGGACGGCGGGTCGGGAGGCGGCCACCACGAGCCGGGCCGCCGACGCGGCGGGGCGGGTGCGGAACGCCGCGGCGGTCGCGGCGGCGTCGGCGCCGGCCAGCGTGGCGTCCGCGATCGCGAGGCGCACCGGGTCGCCCGTCGCCGCCGCCACGTCCAGCAGGTCGCGCGCCGCCGCCCAGCTCGCCGCGACGTCCGCACGCGCGCCCCACGCGGCCAGCCAGTTCGCGAGCGCCTCGCGTTCCGCCGCGAACGTCGACGCCACGAGCACGCGCACGCCCCGCAGGTCGGGCGGCTCGAAGCCGGGCACGGGATCGGCCGCACGCTCCAGCTCGAGTGTGAGCCAGAACGTCGAGCCTTCGCCCTCGACGCTTTCGACGCCGATCGTGCCGCCCATCAACTCGACGAGCCGCCGGCTCACGGCGAGGCCGAGGCCCGTGCCCCCGTAGCGGCGGGTGGTCGAACCGTCGGCCTGGGCGAAGGGCTGGAACAGCCCCGCGAGCGCGTCCGGCGCGATCCCGATGCCCGTGTCCGAGACGAGCAGCCGCAGCGCCGCGCGATGTCCCGCCGCCGGGGCCCCGCTCACCGCGACGCGCACGTGGCCCGAGCGCGTGAACTTGAACGCGTTGCCGAGCAGGTTGAAGAGCACCTGCCGGACGCGGCCCGCGTCGCCCACGACCCGGCGCGGGACGCCGGGCGGGTAGTGGAGCGAGAAGTCCAGCCCGCGCTCGGCGGCGCGCGGCAGCATGAGGTCGCACACCTCGTGGCAGGTCGCCTCGAGGTCGAACGCGGCCGAGTCGAGGACGAGCCGCCCGGCTTCGATCTTCGACAGGTCGAGGATGTCGTTGAGGATCACGAGCAGGTGCTCGGCCGAGGCGAGGATCGTCTGCCCGTACTCGCGCTGGAGCGGCGTGAGGCTGGTGTCGAGCAGCAGCGAGGCCATGCCCATGACCCCGTTCATGGGCGTGCGGATCTCGTGGCTCATCGTGGCCAGGAACTCGCTCTTCGCCCGGTTCGCCGCCTCGGCCAGGTCGCGGGCCCGCCGCAGGTGTTCCTCGGCCTGGCGGCGCTGGGTGACGTCTTCGACGACGTAGGCGAACCGCTTCGCTCCGCCTTCGGGCCCCGCGAGCGGGCAGACGACGCAGGCGAGCACGTGGTGGCGCTCGCCCGCCTCGTGGCGGTACTCGAAGGTGACGGGGCCCTCCTCGCGCAGGCTCGCGCGCAGCGCTTCGAGCCAGGGCCCGACGTTCGAGCGCGCCACGCCCAGCGAGTCCGCCGTGCCGCCGCGCGTCGACTCGCCGGCCCTGCCGAGGAAGCGGGACGTGTTCTCGTTGCCGATCACGTGCACGATCTCGCCCCGTGCCTCGTCC
>CAZIXL010000754.1:351-1999 GCA_964542885.1 uncultured bacterium | reverse complement strand
CCCTGCCGGCCGCGCGACGCGCCTGAGCGCCCCGCGACCGGCGGGCGATCACCGGATCGCCACCAGCTTCGTCGTGCGCCGCTCGCCGCCCTGGTCCAGCACCGCGAAGTAGAGCCCCGGCGCCGGGGCGCGGCCGAACGACCACGCGCTCGCGCCGGCCGGCGGGCGGGCCTCCCCGACGAGGCGCCCTGCGGCGTCGAGCACGCGCAGTCGCGCGGGCGGGCCGGCGCGCCGCGACTGGGCCCCCCCGCGCCCCCCGGGCGCGCCCCCCCCACGCGGCGCGCGCGCGAGCCGCCCGCCGTCTGGCCCGCTCATCCACACCGCCGCGGCGCGGGTCTCGCCACTGCCCTCGCCCAGCACGAGCCGGTAGGCCTCGCGCGCGCCGTGCGCGAGCGCCGGCCCCTCCCACGCCACGTCGTCGGCGGCGCCGCGGCGCGCCGCGCCGGCTTCGCTCCACGCGACACCGTCCGGCGAGCGCTGCACCCGGGCCGCGAGGCCCGCGGCGTCCGCCACCCACCACGCGAGCCGCACGCCGCGCGCGTCCGATTCGGCGGAGCGCACCGAAGCGGTCACCGGCGTCGGGAGCGCCGTGGTGCGTTCGAGCGACCACGCGTCGCCGAAGTAGGCCAGGTCGTCGTCGTAGCCGCCCGTGACCACGAGGCGGCCCGCCTCCGCGTCCCAGCTCGAGGCGAAGAGGTAGCGGTCGGCGGGCGAAGCGCTCTCGACCACGAGCGGGGTCAGCCCCGGCGCGCCCGCCGGCGCCGACCAGGCGGGGGCGTCCATGTGGACCAGCTGCGTCCACGTCCCGAGGAACGGGAGCCAGAGCAGGCGCCGCTCGAGCGGGTCGAACGCCGTGAGCAGCATCGTGGGCGGCCATGCCTGCGACGTGTCGCCCGACACCGTCGTACGCGGGCCGGCGGTCACGCCGTCCTGGCCGAGATCGAGGTGGTGGATCGTGAACTCGTTCCCGACCCACCACGCGTCGCCGCGGACCGGGTCGGTCAAGAGCGCCCCCAGTTCGAGGCCCGGGTCGTTCGCGACCGCGAGGCGGCGCCAGGCCGGCGCCGCGCCGAGCCGCAGCTCCCACAGGCCGGGAGCGTAGCCGGCGGGGCCGAACCCGCCCGCGAGCAGGAAGCGGTCACGGGCGGCGTCGTAGGCGAGCGCGGCGTAGCGCCTCGGCGAAGGCACGTCCCCGGTGGCCTCGATCCGCGTCCACGTGCCGCCCGGCGCGAGCGAGAGCGACCAGAGGTCGCCGAGCACCGCTCCCGAACCGTCGAGCGCCTGGCCCCCGAAGACGAGCAGCGCGTGCCGCGCGGGGTCCAGCGCGAGGCTCATGTTCCAGCGCGCGGCCGGCGATTCGCCCGAGTCCAGGCCGAGCGGCTCCCAGGCACCGGAACCGTCGGTCGGAGCCGCGATGGCGAGGTCGATCGCCCCGCCCGGCCCGGCCTGGCCGCCGAAGACGACCACGCGCCGCGTGGCGGGATCGAGCACCGAGTCGTGGAAGAAGCGCGAGCCCATCGCGGGCAGCGGGCTCCAGGTGGCGAACTCGGCGTCGGCCGCCGTGCCGTGCGCGGGTGCCGCGAGCCGCGCGGCCGGGGCGTCGCCCGCGGGCAGGCGGAGGCGGCGGACCATCTCGGCGGGCGACGCG
>CAZIXL010000754.1:0-341 GCA_964542885.1 uncultured bacterium | reverse complement strand
CGCTCCAGCGCAGGAGCGAGTCGCGGGGCACGCCGAGGTACCAGTAGTCGGAAGCGGAGGATGGAGTGCCGGGCAGCGTCGCTGCGGCGGCGAGCAGCAGAACGAGGATGGCGGGACGCGACCCCCGACAGAAGTCCCTGACGGTTGGGGTGTGCATGAACGGCCGTTCCTGCAAGGCCCAAGCCACCCGACTTCGAGTGCCGCGCGAGATGGGGTTAACCTCGATGCGATCGAGGTTTGGCCACGCGCGACACATCGGGGCGCTCGCGTGGGCCGGCGGCCGACTCCCGAAGAAGTGTCGCCCCGGCCGACACCCCGCGTCGGCGGGCACTCAGCGCGAA
>CAZIXL010000753.1:0-1999 GCA_964542885.1 uncultured bacterium | reverse complement strand
CGCATCGCCGTGACGCTCGCGCTCGACGGGCGCTCGGCGCACGTCGACTTCGCGGGCACCGCGCCGCAGGCGCGCGGGCCGGTCAACGCCGTGCTCGCGGTGACGAAGGCGGCCTCGCTCTACGCCGTGCGCTGCGTGCTCGCCGACGACGTGCCCGTGAACGACGGGTTGCTCCGCTGCGTGGACGTGCGGGCCCCGGAAGCCTCGCTCGTGAACCCACGGCCGCCCGCGGCGGTGAGCGCGGGCAACGTCGAGACGAGCCAGCGCATCGTCGACGTGGTGCTCGGTGCGCTCGCGCGCGCGCTGCCGGATCGCGTGCCCGCGGCGAGCAGTGGCACCATGAACAACCTGCTGGTCGGCGGCACCGATCCGCGCACGGGCGCGCCTTTCGCGTATTACGAGACCCTGGGCGGAGGCCACGGAGCGGGCCCCGCGTGGCACGGCGCGAGCGCGATGCAGGCGCACATGACGAACACGCGCAACACGCCCATCGAGTCGCTCGAGCACGCGTACCCGCTGCGCGCCCGCGCGCTGCGCGTGCGCGCGGGCAGCGGGGGTGCGGGGCGCCACCGCGGCGGCGACGGCATCGAGCGCTCGCTCGAGCTGCTCGCCGACGCGCGCGTGACCGTGATCGCCGAGCGCCGCGCGCGCGGGCCGTACGGACTCGCGGGTGGGGACGCCGGCCGGCCCGGCCAGACGCGCGTGCGCCGCCCGCGCGCGGCGAAGGACGAGCGCATGCCGGCCAAGTTCACCGCCGACCTGCCGAAGGGCACGATCGTGACGGTCGAAAGCCCCGGCGGCGGCGGATGGGGAAAGGACGGCCGGCGCGCTCGACGCGGACGCTAGCGGTATCCGCCTCGCCTCCCGGCGACCGCGGTACGCACGCCCCATCCCGTGCGGCCCCGCGCGATCCCCAAATGGGAATCCCGAGCCGGGCCGCGGCGGCCGGCTGCTAGAATCGAGCCGTTCCGCGCGGTCCCCCCCGGCCGCGGCACGCTTCGGAGGTCCCATGCGCCGCGCTCCCGCCTTCGGGCTCCCGCTGTTCGCTGCCAGCTGCTTCGTCGTTTCGCTGCTTCCCTCGCTCGTGTCGGGAGCCACGGCCACGTTCGAGCGCTGGAAGCCGCGCGGCATCCCCGGCGCCACCGTTGCACTCGATCCCGTTCGTCACCGGCTGGTGGCGCTGGGGCACGGGCGGGACCCGGCGGAGCCGCTCGTGCTTCCGCTCGTGCCGGGCGCGACCTGGGGCCACCTCGGGGGAGTGGGGACGCGGCCGGCGCCAGCCGACCTGCGGAGCTTCGTGTTCGATCCCGCCGGTGACCGCCTGGTCGTGCAAGGCGGCGTACAGACGATCTTCGGCTGTCTCTCGTCGCGGCACGTGACCGACAGCACGACCTGGTCGCTCTCGCTCGGCGCCGTTCCCACCTGGACGCGCCTCGGCGACCTGCCCGTTTCGGGCGCGCCCCTCGTGGCGGATACGGTGCGGCAGCGAATGCTCCTCTATGGTGGCTACTTCCGCGACGACCTCACGTACGACGGCATGCCGCAGTACGCGATCCTGGTCGAGTCGCACGACCTGTGGGCGCTCGACGACGCGACCGGTTCGTGGTCGAAGCTCGGCGGCGGAGGGCCCGACGCCTTCGAGGTCGCGGCCCTGGACCCGGTGCGCGACCGGCTCGTCGTCATGCGGCGCGCGGCTCCCCGCACCGTGTGGACCTACGCGCTCTCGGGCACGCCGGGCTGGACGACGCTCGCACCCTCGGGGATCGAGCCCGCGACGCCGGTCGATCGCGCCGAGTACGACCCGGCCTCCGACGCCCTGCTGCTCTTCTCCGGCGACCAGGTCGTGCGGCTCACGCTCGGATCGGCGCCGGAGTGGCAGGCGGTCGCCACGACGGGTACGGGCGCGACCGTCCGCGGCTGGGACCCGGCCGGACGCAAGGCCTGGGGGTACGACATCGGCGGGCCCGTCCGGGTTTCTTCGGCGCTGGAATCGCCGGTC
>CAZIXL010000752.1:0-2005 GCA_964542885.1 uncultured bacterium | reverse complement strand
CGCCGATCACGTCCGCGGACTCGTACGTCACGACCACGGCGACGAAGCCGGCCTGCGATCCGGGCGTGCCGGCTTCCGGCGTCACTTGCGGACGGCGACCCAGACCGTCGCCAGCTGGGCGGCCACGACGAGCACGTCGCGCAGGTACTGCCAGGGCGACACGTCCGGGCGTTCGGGCACCCACACCTGGTCGCCGGGCGAGATGCCGCGCGCGTCGCGTGCGAGCAGGCTCTGGCCGTTCGCCGCCCGGATCACCCGGACCTGCGTGCGGGCCCCGCGGCGGGTGAAGCCCCCGGCCTGCTCGATGTACCACGACGAAGGCCGCCCCTCGGTGAAGGGAATGAGGCCCGGGCGCCGCACGGCGCCGTCGACGCGCACGGCATTGGTGCGCCGCTCGACGCGAATCACATCGCCGTCCTGGAGCAGCAGGTCCAGGTCCTTCCGGCCGTCCTCGATGAGGCCCCAGTCCACGCGCACGTCGGGCGAGCGGGCCGCGAGCCGGGCGCGGAAGGATTCGTACTCGGACTCCGTCATCTCGCCGCGCGAGAGGCGCAGCAGCCGGTCGAACTCGGGGTCGTCCTGGTGCGACGAAAGCGCCCGGACCAGGTGGATCGCCGACGGGTCGGCGTCGGCGAGCAGGCCGCCGGCGGCGGCGACCGCCTCGGTCAGGCGCGTCACGCCGAGCCGGATGGGAAAGACGCCCTCGCGGGCGACGCGGCCCACGACCCAAACCTGCATGGACTCGTGCCAGCCCGGCTGCTGGAGCACGTAGAGCTGGTCGCCGTCCCGCAGCGGCACGTTGCCCGCAGCCACCCGATCCCCCTCGAGCCGGACCAGCAGCGACTCGCGCCGGGCGCCGCCATCCCAGCGCAGCAGCATGGCCTCGTCGCCCAGCCGCTTGGGCAACAGCCCGCCCGTCAGGCGCAGCAGCGTGGACACGCTGTCGCTCGGACCCAGCTCGACCGGCCCCGGCCGGGCAACGGCGCCCCACGCCCCCACGAAGCTCGTGGCCGTCGGGACGTGGATCACGTCGCCTTCGCGCAGCCACGGCCCGTCGGGCCTCTCGCCCGTGAGCTGGAACGACTGCAGGTCCACGACCGAGATCGTGCCGTCGGCGTGCCGGACCTGCACGTTCCGGTGCGAGGCTCGCTCCGTCAGCAGCGTGTCGGCCAGCACGTCGGCGACCTGGCCGACGGCCGTCGCGGAGACCGGCCCCGGCTCGCGCACCTCGCCCGTCAGGTAGACCGTGAACGACCGCAGCCTCGTGAGCTGCACGTCCACCGCGAGGCCGCGCAGCGAGCGGTGCACGCGGTCGGCGATGCGCTGGCGGGCCTCGGCGAGCGTGCACCCGGTCACGTCGACGGCGCCCATCTCCGGGATCACCACGTTGCCCTCGGGGCCCACGACCAGCTTCTGCGCCCTCGAGATCGCGCCCCAGAGCCACAGCGTGAGTTCGTCGCCGGGGCCCACGCGGTACCGCGAGGCGTCGACGTACGCGGGCAGGCGCGTCCCGAGGTCCGGCGACCGCAGCGCTGCTTCGGCCACGCCGGGCGCCCCGGCCATCTCGGCCGCCTCTCCCAGCGCCAGCATGGCGGCGCGCGACGGACCGGCGAGCCCGAGGACCAGCAGCAGCGCCAGCGCGGGCGCGCGGAGGTTCACCCGCGCACCTCCTTGAGCACCTTCCGCTGGCCGTACATGCGCTCGTAGTACTCGCGGAACTCGCCGGTGCGGATGGGGCGCCACCACGATTCGTTCGCGCGGAACCAGTCCACGGTCTGGCGGATGCCCTGCTCGAACGAGATGGCCGGCTTCCAGCCGGTCACCTTCGTGAGCTTGCTCGAGTCCACCGCGTAGCGGCGGTCGTGGCCGGGGCGGTCCTCGACGTGGCGCACGAGCGTCTTCGGCTTGCCGAGCAGCCCGAGCAGCGTGTCGGTGATCGTGAGCACGTCCAGCTCGTGCTGCGCGCCGATGTTGAACGTCTCGCCCTCGATGCCGGGGTGCGTCA
>CAZIXL010000751.1:0-2008 GCA_964542885.1 uncultured bacterium | reverse complement strand
ACAAGAAGAACGTGTGCGTGATCGGCACCGACATCCGCGACGGCCTGTTCAAGGGTGTCGATCCCGTGCACCGCACGTTGCGGATCGGGCGCCACGACTACCAGGTGATCGGCGTGATGGAGAAGCAGGGCGGCAGCTTCATGGGCGGGCCGAACTTCGACCGCCAGATCTACATCCCGCTCACCACCTTCATGCGCAACTTCGGAAGGTCCCGGGAGCACACCGACGTCGGCATCGCGGTCAAGGCGCCGAGCCAGGAGGCCATGGCCGACCTCGAGTACGAAGTGAAGGGCGAGATGCGCAAGGTGCGCGGGCTCCGGCCCGCCGATCCCGAGAACTTCTCGATCAACAAGCTCGACACGCTCGTCGGCACGTTCAACAACGTCATGGGGATCGTGCTGCTGGTCGGGCTCATCGTGACCAGCTTCTCGCTGTTCGTGGGCGCCGTCGGCGTGATGAACATCATGCTGGTCTCGGTCACCGAGCGGACCCGCGAGATCGGGATCCGCAAGGCGATCGGGGCCACGCGGCGCAGCATCCTCGCCCAGTTCCTGTTCGAAGCCGCCACGATCTGCCTGCTGGGCGGAGCGGTGGGCATCGTCCTGTCGGCCGGCGTCGCGGCGATCCTCAACGCGACCGTGATGCCCGCCAGCCTGTCGCTGCCGATCGTCGGCGTCGCCGTGCTGGTGTCGGCCCTGGTGGGCGTCACGGCGGGCGTCGCGCCGGCGTGGCGCGGCGCGCGCCTCGACCCGGTCGAAGCGCTCCGGTACGAGTAGGGAGGCCCCGTGAACCCGCGCGAGCTGCTGGCGATGTCGCTGGGCGCGATCCTCGCGAACAAGATGCGCAGCGTGCTCACGCTCGTCGGCATCGTCGTGGGGGTGGCCTCGATCATCGCGGTCATGACCGCCATCGCGCTCATCCAGGCCACGATGGAAAAGGAGATGAGCGTCCTCGGCACGCAGACCTTCCAGGTGCAGAAGTGGCCGGCGGGCGGCTTCAACTCGGCCGCCGAGCGCCGCAAGGCCATGCGCCGGCCGCCGCTCACGCTCGCGCAGGCCGACGCCATCCGCGGCCACGTGCCGACGGTGGACCTGGTGGGCTCGGAACTCTGGGACTTCGGCTTCACCGCCGAGTACCGGGGCGAGCGCACGAACCCGAACCTGTCCATCTGCGGCGGCACGCCGGAATACGCGCCGAACAACACGCACTCGGTCGGGCTCGGCCGGAACCTGTCGCCCATGGACGTGCGCAGCGCCGCCCGCGTGGTGGTGATCGGGCACGCGATCGCGCAGAAGCTGTTCCCGTTCGTGGACCCGATCGGCCGCGACCTGATCCTGGATCGCCGCCAGTACCAGGTCGTCGGGGTGTTCGACGAGAAGAAGTCCGCGTTCGGCGGCAACTTCGACAACTACGTGCTCATGCCCGTGACGACGTTCGTGAACGTGTACGGACTCACGGACCGCCAGGGGAACGCGCGTTCGGTGAACATCACCGTGCGGGCCAAGACCCCCGAGCTGCTGCCCGAAGCGATCGACCAGACCCGCCAGGTGCTGCGCCGCATGCGCGGCGTGAAGGCGGGCGAGGAGGACAACTTCGACTTCTACAGCAGCTCGAGCCTGATCGAGCAGTTCAACAAGATGAGCATGGGCGTGAAGCTGGCCGCGTTCGTGATCGGGATCATCGCCCTGATCGTGGCCGGCATCGGCATCATGAACATCATGCTCGTCGCGGTGACCGAACGGACGCGCGAGATCGGCCTGCGCAAGGCACTCGGCGCGCGGGCGTCGAGCATCCGCACCCAGTTCCTGCTCGAGGCCGTGGTGCTGTGCAACCTGGGCGGCCTCATCGGCGTGCTCGCCGGCTTCGGCCTGGGCAACGTCGTCGCGCTCGTCACGCACTTCGAGCCGCGGGTGCCGCTGGAGTGGGCGGTGATCGGAATCGTGTTCTGCTCGCTCGTCGGCATCGTGTTCGGCATGCTCCCCGCGATGCGCGCCGCCCGACTCGACCC
>CAZIXL010000750.1:0-2009 GCA_964542885.1 uncultured bacterium | reverse complement strand
CTGCGCGCGCTCTCGCTGCCGCGCCTCGGGCGCACGGACCAGCCCCACCGGGCGCTGCAGGCGCTGCTCGCGGTGCCGCTCGACGAAACGCGGAAGCGGATCGTGCACCGGCTGGCGCTGCGGGCCCTCACCCGCGCGCGCTACCTGGAGCGCGACCTGGGGCACTTCGGCCTCGCGACCCGCGAGTACTGCCACTTCACGTCGCCGATCCGGCGCTACCCGGACCTGCACGTCCACCGGCGCGTACGCGAATGGCTGCACCGGCGCCGCGACGGCGCGTGGGACCCCGCGGCGAACGCCGCGCTGGCGGCCCAGTGCAGTGGCGCCGAACAGAACGCGACGGACGCGGAGCGGGAGGCGGTCCGCCTCAAGGGGCTCCGCCACATGGCGGGGAGACTCGGGGACCGGGCATCGGGTAGTATCACCGGCCTCATCCCGAAGGGATTCTTCGTCGAGCTCCACGACGTACCGGTCGACGGCTTCGTGCGCGTCGGCCAGGACCTCGACGACCGCTTCGATCTCGACCCCGCGGGGGTTCGCCTCGTGGGCCGGCGCACGCGCCGGAGGTTCACGCTCGGCGACGACGTGGACGTCGTGATCGCGCGGGTGGACGTGCCGGCACGCGAGTGCGACCTCGCGCTCGTCACCAGTGTTTCGCGGCGGGGCCGCCGCGGCGCCGACAGGAGGCAAGGATGGCGGTGAAGAAGGCGGCGCGACGCAGGGAACGGCGCGTGAACCTGCGGGTGGACGCGCGGCTCAGCATGCGCGTGGAGGGGGTGCCCGACGGCGGCCCGTCCGCGCAGATCGTCACCGAAAGCCAGAACATCTCGGCGAGCGGCGTGTACTGCCTGAGCTCGCACTTCCTGCCGCCCCTCTCCAAGGTGCAGCTCACGATCGTGCTCCCGCGCCTGCCCGGTCACGCGCACTCGCAGGAACTGGTCAAGTGCGAGGGCATCGTCGTGCGCTGCGAGTCGCTCCCGCAGAAGCGCTCGGACGTGCACTACCAGCTCGCGTGCATGTTCTCGGGCCTCGACCGGCCGAAGCAGGAACTGCTCGAGGAGTTCGTGACCTGGCGCAACCTGCAGGCGCTGCGCGCCGCGGTGGCGCCGGTGCGGCGCACCAAGAAGGTCGCCCGCGCGAAGCCCGCCGCGAAGCGGGCCGCGTCGCGGAGCCCGCGCGCGAGGGCCGCGGCGCCGAAGCGCACCCGCGGAGCCAAGCGCGGCAGCCGATGACCCCGGGCGGACCCAGCGTCCGCACCGGCCGGCCGCCGCGCGGGCGTTTCCGGCCGCCGGGCGACAAGTCGATCACCCACCGCGCGTTCCTCTTCGGCCTGCTGGCCGCGGGGGAGACGCGCGTCTCGGGGGCGAATCCCGGCGAGGACTGCGCTCGTTCGCTGGCGGCTGCCGCCGCGCTGGGCGCGCGGATCGAGCGCGCAGGCGGCGAGATCGTCGTGCACGGCGCCGACCTCGCGATCAGCGCGCCCTCCGCCGACGTCGACTGCGGGAACTCGGGCACCTCGATGCGGCTGCTCGCGGGCATCGCCGCTCCGGCGCGCGGCACGACCGTGCTGACGGGCGATGCCTCGCTCACGCGGCGGCCCATGGCGCGCATCGTCGAACCGCTCGCACGCATGGGCGCACGCGTCGATTCGGCGCCGGGCGGGCGGCCGCCGCTGCGCATCGCGGGCGCGTCCCTGCGGGGCATCGCCTACGACGTGCCCGTCGCGAGCGCGCAGGTCGCGACGTGCGTGCTGCTCGCCGGCCTCGCGGCCGCGGGCCCGACGCGGGTCGGCCTGCCGGGGCCCGCGCGCGACCACACCGAGCGGATGCTGCCCGCGTTCGGCGTGCCGCTCGCGGTCGAGCCGGCCGCGGGCGGTGGCCGCGCGGTCACGCTCGAACCTTCGCGCCTGCGCGGCACGCGCGTCGAGGTGCCGGGCGACTTCTCGGCCGCCGCGTTCCTGCTCGCGGCGGCGGCGGCGACCCCGGGCGCCGACGTGACGGCCGAAGGCG
>CAZIXL010000749.1:0-2009 GCA_964542885.1 uncultured bacterium | reverse complement strand
GCCCCGTCTGGAGTACCCCCTTCCCTTTGCCTGACACAAGAACTCGTACATCACCCGCCGCGGCCCCGCGTTTGCCAGTCCCGCCCGGCGCCCCTAGCCTTCGCGCCCCATGCAGACCCTGCTCGCCACCCGCTACGTCACGCCGCTGCGCGAAGGCGGCTCGCTGCCGGCCGTCGTCGAGGCGTCGGACGGACAGCTCTACGTGGCCAAGTTCCGCGGCGCGGGGCAGGGTCCGCGCGCGCTGGTGGCCGAGTGGATGGCGGGCGAGCTGGCGCGCGCGTGCGGCTTCGACGTGCCCGCGCAGGTGCGGCTCGATCTCGACGAGGCGTTCGGTCGCAACGAGCCTGATCCCGAGATCCGCGACCTGCTGCGCGCCAGCACCGGGCCGAACCTCGGCATGGCGTTCCTGCCGGGCGCGATCGCGTACGACCCGGTCGCGCCACCCGACGTGGACCTGCGGCTGGCCTCCGACATCGTCTGGTTCGACGCGTTTGTGACGAACGTGGACCGCACACCGCGCAATCCCAACCTGCTGCTCGCGCGCGGGCGGTTGTGGCTCATCGACCACGGCGCGGCGCTCTACTTCCACCACGCGTGGGCGAACGCGGGGCCGTCGGCGCGCAGCCCGTTCGCGCCCGTCCGCGACCACGTGCTGCTGCCGCGCGCCGCGAAACTGGACGAGGCGGGCGCGGCGCTGCGCGCGAAGCTCGCGGCGGCGCCGGTGCGCGAGCTGCTGGCCGCGCTGCCCGACGCGTGGCTGGCCGCCGCCGACGCGCCCGGCGACCCGGACGCCACGCGCGAGGCGTACGCCCGCTGGTTCGAGGCGCGCCTGGAAGCCGCCGAGATCTTCGAGAACGAGGCCCGGAATGCCCGCGCGTCGGTCGTTTGAGTACGCGCTCGTGCGCGTCGTGCCGCGGATCGAGCGCGGCGAGTGCCTGAACGCGGGCGTGATCCTGTGGTGCAAGGCCGCCGGCTGGCTCGGGGCGCGCACCGCGCTCGACCTGCCGCGGCTCGCCGCGCTCGCGCCCGGCGCCGACGTGGCCCTGATCGCCTCGCACCTCGAGAGCCTCGAGAACATCGCACGGGGCGGGGAGGCCGCGGGCCCGATCGGCCGGCTCGAGCCGCGCGAACGCTTCGCCTGGCTCGTCGCCCCGCGGAGCACGGTGATCCAGGTGTCCGAGGTGCACGAAGGCCTGTGCGAGGATCCGAAAGCCGCGCTCGACCACCTGTTCGAGACGCTCGTCCTGCCGGCCGCGGCCGCGGGAGGAAACGCATGACCGAGGCCCTGATCGCGTTCACCAGCTTCGCCGACGAGGCCGACGCCGCGCGCGTCGCGCGCGTGCTGGTCGACGAGCGCCTCGTGGCGTGCGCGAACCTGCTGCCCGGCGCCCGCTCGCTCTATCGCTGGAACGGCGAGGTCGCCGACGAGCGCGAGGTGATCGTGCTGCTCAAGACGCGCAAGCAGGACTGGACGGCGCTGCTGTCGCGGCTGCACGAGCTGCACCCGTACGAGACGCCCGAGCTGGTCGCGGTGCGCATCGCCGCCGGGGCGCCGAAGTACATGGAGTGGCTGGCGGCGCAGCTCGAGCCGGAG
Organism: uncultured bacterium; assembly: GCA_964542885.1. Classification (GTDB taxonomy): domain Bacteria; phylum Eisenbacteria; class RBG-16-71-46; order RBG-16-71-46; family RBG-16-71-46; genus CAIXRL01. The sequence goes on along the minus strand of CAZIXL010000749.1, from coordinate 415 downwards.
GGCGCATGAACGGCCCGGGTACGCCGGCGACCCGGCACGCGGCGGACCTCGTGCTGGGGATCGAGACCTCGTGCGACGACACGAGCGTCGCGGTGCTCGAGGGCGGCCGCACGCTGCGCTCGCACCTGATCGCCGCGCAGGACGTGCACCGGCTCTACGGCGGCATCGTGCCCGAGCTGGCGTCGCGCGCGCACCTCGAGCTGCTGCCGCGGCTCGTGCAGCGCGCGCTGGACGAGGCGTCGGTGCGGCCCGCCGACCTCACCGCGATCGCGGTCACCCACGCGCCGGGCCTCGTCGGCTCGCTGGTCGTGGGGCTGGCGTTCGCGAAGGCGTGGGGCTCGGCGCTGGGCATTCCCGTGCTGGGCGTGAACCACATCGAGGCGCACCTGCACTCGGCGTCGCTCGAGCACGGCGA
>CAZIXL010000748.1:0-2012 GCA_964542885.1 uncultured bacterium | reverse complement strand
GGCGTTCGCGCTGCCCGCGCTGCCCGGTCGCTGGTGGTCGCGCGCGCTCGCGGCCGGCGTGGACACGGGCGAGGTGCGCTTCACGACCGGCGCCGGCTTCCACGGCGCGAAGCTCATGGTCGCGACCGGCGAGGCGCACGTCCTGGTGACGGGCACGACGCTCGCCGTGATCCGCGACGCCCACGGCACGTGCGTGTGCCTGTACGAAGGGCACCTGCGCATGGGCCGCGTCGGCGGCGACATGGAGCCGCTCGATCCCGGCAACCGGCGGGTGATCTACCGCGACGGCCGGCCGAACCTCCAGCAGCCGCTCGAGCCCGGCGAGCGCATGAAGCTGCGCATGCTCCGCGACGCCGAACGCGGGCCGCTCGGGCGTACCGGCGGGGCGCCGGCCGACACCGGAGCGGCGGTGCCGCCCCCGTAGCGAGCCGGCCCGCGGGGCGGGTGCGGGCGTCGCCCGCCGGGGGACGCCCGTCGCCCGGACGCACCCGCGAAGCGGCGGCCGCGTCCGGCGCCGGGTCACCGCGGTTGCGATAACCTGCGGCCGCGATTCGCACGCGGTCCCCGAACAGCACCCATGTCCCGGAGGTGCGGCATCGACGCGGTCTCGATCTTCCTGCTGACCGTCGCGGGGATCTTCCTCGTCGGCGTGCTCGGCGAGCTGGTGTTCGAGCGCACGCAGGTGCCCGACGCCGTCTGGCTCGTCGCGGCCGGCGTCGTGCTGGGCCCGGTGACGGGGCTGCTGCGCCAGGCGCAGCTGCGCGAGATCGCGCCGTTCTTCGCCTCGCTCACGCTGATCGTGATCCTGTTCGACGGCGGACGGCGGCTGCAGGTCGGCTCGCTCGGCCGCGCCGCGCTGCCCGCGATCGGGCTCGCGGTCACGGGCTTCGCGCTCTCGGTGGGCGTCGTCGCCCTGCTCGCGCAGGCGGCCGCCGCGATCGGCTGGATCCCGGCGCCCTGGTCGTTCCGGCACTCGCTGCTGCTCGGCACCATCCTCGGCGGCTCGAGCTCGGTCGTGATCATGCCCTCGATGTCGCGCGCGCGCGTCGCGCCGCGCACGGCCGACCTCGTGAGCCTCGAGTCGGCGATGACCGACGTGCTGTGCGTGGTCGGGGCGGGCACCATCGTGCAGCTGGTCTCCGGGGCGCCGGGCGGTTCGGGCGCGCCCGATCCGATGGCCGTGCTCGGCCGCACGTTCGGCATCGGGCTCGGGCTGGGCGTCGCGGCGGGCGCCGTGTGGCTGCTCTTCCTGCGGCTCCTGCGCCGCAGTCCGCACGCGTTCCCGCTCACGCTCGCGGGGCTGCTGCTGCTCTACGTCGCGGTCGATCGCGCGGGCGGCAGTTCGGCGCTCGCGGTGCTGACGTTCGCGGTGCTGGTCGGCAACGCCGAGTGGATCCTCGCGCGCACCGGGCTGGCGCCTTCGGCCGCGCCCCCCGACGCCGGTCCCGACTTCCACGGCCAGCTCGTCTTCATCGTGAAGTCGTTCTTCTTCACGTTCATCGGCGCCATGCTCGGGCCGCCGCTCGGCCTCGCGATCCTCGGCGTGATCCTCGGACTCGCGCTGCTGCCGGCGCGCGCGCCCGGGACCTGGCTGGCCGGCGCCGCGCTCGGCCTGACGGGGGAGGAGCGCGGCATCGTGGGGTTCTCACTGCCGCGCGGGCTCGCCGCCGGCGTGCTGGCGACGCTGGCCGCCGCCGCGGGCGTGCCCGGCACCGCGGCGCTGCCGGCGATCGTGTTCCCGGCCGTCGTGACGACCATCCTCGTCTTCGCGGGCGGCTTCACCTGGGTGCGGCGCCGCGGGGCGGCGGACGCGGCGCCGGTCGCCGTCGCACCGCCCGGGCCCGCGCCGGATGCCGCGGCAGACCCGGTCACCGAAACGAATCCGCGCCGCGAGCAGTAGCCGCGGCGCGGAGGGCGTGTCCCGGCGTCAGGCGCTGGGCGTGGCCGCTTCGACGATCGTCGCGACCTCGAACTCGGGCGGCGTCTCCATGTGCTTCTTGACCGCGCACTGC
>CAZIXL010000747.1:0-2014 GCA_964542885.1 uncultured bacterium | reverse complement strand
CGGGGCCGCTCACCGGGCCCGCGCTCGAATCGATCGTGGCCGGGACCGGCGCGCGCGGCCGGGAGGGCGTCGCCGGGCTGCTGAGCGGCCGCACCGAGGGCGGCTTCGTGGAGCTGCCGCTGCGCGGCGGCGCGGCACCCGATTCGTTCGAGCTGCGGCTGCACGCGCTGTGGCGCACGCTGGTGCCCGCCGCGGCATGGAAGCGCATCGCGTCCGCGCAGACGGCGCTGCTCGTCCCGGACGGCGCGCTCCACCTGCTCGCGTTCGAGGCGCTGGTCACGCGGCCGTCCGGCCACCGCCGCGCGGCGCGCGACTGGCTGGACGACGGCCCCGCGCTCGCCTACGGCCCGTCGGCGACCGCCCTGTGGACGCTTTCGCGGCGCCCCGAGCAGCCGTGGCCGGACGCCGGCGGCGCGGAGGTGTTGAGCGTGAGCGACGTGGCCTACGCCACCGCCGCGGCGGGGTCGTCCCACGTCCGCCCGTGGGCGCCCCTGCCCGGCACCGCGGCCGAGACGCGCGCGATCGTCGCGGCGTTCGGACCCGGCCGCGTGGACGTGCTCGCGGGCGAGGCGGCGCGCGAGCCGGCCGTGCGCGAGGCCATCGCGCGCCACCGCTTCGTCCACCTCGCGACCCACGGATTCGTGGACGAGGCCGGCTCGCGGCTCGTCGCCGGCCTCGTGCTCGCGCCGCCCCCTGCCCCGGATCCCGACGCGGGCGACGACGGCGCGCTGGAGCTGTTCGAGATCCATCGGCTCGCGCTCGACGCCGACCTCGCCGTGCTCTCGGCCTGCGAGACGGCCCGCGGCCGGCTCGTGGCGGGCGAGGGCACGTTCGCGCTCTCGCGCGCCTTCCTCGCGGCCGGGGCGCGCGAAGTCGTCGCCAGCCTGTGGCCGGTCGACGACCGGTCCACCGCGCAGCTGGTCGGCACGCTCTTCCGTTCGCTGGCGGCCGCGGCGCCGCGCCGCCGCGCGCTCGACGTCGCGCGCGCCCTGCGGGACGCGAAGCGCGCGGTGCGCCGCGACCCGCGCTGGGCGGACCCCTTCTACTGGGCGCCGTTCGTGCTCAGCGGCTGCCGGCCCGCGGGCGCCGTCAGCGCCGCGCGGCCTTGACGGCTCCCCAGCTGCGGCGCGCCACCGGCGTGCCCGTGTCGGACGTGATGGTGATCGTCAGGTACGGGGCCTCGTAGGGGAAGCGCACGAAGTTGGCGAACCACCACGCGCCGAGGTTGTACTGCACGCCCGGCGCGAGGCCGGCCACGAGCACCGAGGAACTCGCGGTCTTGCCCTCGACGACCGGCCCGGTCCCGTCGCCGAGCCCGAGCGAGCCGCCGCTCGGCGTGTCGGCGGCGACGTCCACGTCGCGCGGGGCGGTGCGGCTGCTGAAGTAGCCACCGGTCCCGAGCGTCCAGCCGCGCGCGGCGGGGTCGGTATCGAACAGGTCCAGCAGCTCGAAGTCGATCCCGGGGTGGTTGAAGTGGAGGTACGGGACCGGCTGCGGGTCGGGGATGTAGCAGAACTCGTAGTTCGCCCCCGCCGGCGGACCCTCGGTGTTCGCGGCGGCCTGCGCGCTCGTCACGATCGAGACGTTGTCGATGGCCTGCTCGGTCCAGGTGACGTTCCCGGACCCGTCGTCGAGGAACTCGACGGCGGTGAACGTCACGATCACCGGCGCGTCCGGGGCGACGAAGTCGAGCGAGATCGGCAGGGGGCAGAACACGCCCTGCGGAAAGCGCCGGACCAGGACCTGCGCGGGGATGAGGTCGTCCGCTGCCACGAGCGAGGGCAGGGTCGTGGCGAGCAGCAGGGCGGCGAACACGGCGGTCGCGTGGCGCATGGGCGGTCTCCGGGAGGATGGATCCGGGCGGATGTCGTGACGCCGGCGTCCGGCATCGAGGGGCACTGGCCGTCCCTGGGCCGCAAGACGGTACCGGCCGCCGGTCGTGCGTGTCCACGCTTTCGTGCTGGCAGCAGGCCGTTCGGGGCCGGTTTTTCGCGGCTCCGCCCCGGGTCGTCCG
>CAZIXL010000746.1:0-2022 GCA_964542885.1 uncultured bacterium | reverse complement strand
CATGCACGCGCAGCTGCCGCCCGGGCAGTCGCACGTGGCGGAGGTGAGCGCGCGCACGAAGGACGGGCGCGTGCTGCCCGTGGAACTGTCGATCTCGATCGTCGAGGCGGACGGCGTCCGCTACTCCTGCGCCTTCGTCCGCGACCTGTCGGAGCGCCACCGGACGACGAACGCCCTGCGCCGCTCCAAGGACCTGCTGCAGACGGTGCTGGACGTGCTGCCGCACCGCGTCTTCTGGAAGGATCGCGACGGGCGCTACCTGGGCGCCAACCGGCCGTTTCGCGAGGATGCGGGCGTCTCGGCCCTGGAAGGCCTCACGGATCACGACATGCCGTGGGCGGGCGAACAGGCCGACTTCTTCCAGGCGGTGGACCGGCGCGTGGCCGAGGCCGACCGCGCCGAGCTGGACATCGAGGAACCCATCACGCGCTCGGACGGGCAGCTGAGCTGGCTCACGACCTGCAAGGTCCCTTTGCACGACGAACAGGGCCGGGTGTACGCGGTGCTCGGCACCTACATGGACGTCACGGATCGCAAGCGCGCCGAGGAGCGGCTGCGCGAGAGCGAGTCGCGCTTCCGGACGATGGCCGACAGCGTGCCCGCCATGGTCTGGATGTCGGGCGCCGACGGCACGTTCACGTTCTTCAACGCGGCGTGGCGGCGCTTCGGCGGGGAGTCCGCGGAGGGGCGCGACGCGCCCTGCTGGGCGCACGGCATCCATCCCGAGGACCGGCCGGAGTGCGAGCGCCGGTACCGTGCGGCGTTCGCGGCCCGCCAGCCGTTCGACATGGAGTACCGGCGGCGCCGCGGCGACGGGACGTTCGTGTGGGTGATCGACCGCGGTGTTCCCCGGCACGAACCGGACGGCTCCTTCGCGGGCCTGACCGGCGCCTGCTTCGACGTCGAGGAGCGCAAGCGCATCGAGCGCGAGCTGATCGTCGCGCGCGAGAACGCCGAGGCGGCCACGCGCGCGAAGAGCCTGTTCCTCGCCACGATGAGCCACGAGATCCGCACGCCCATGAACGGCGTGCTCGGCATGACCACGCTGCTGCTCGACACCGCGCTCGATGCGGACCAGCGCGAGCAGGTCGAGACGATCCTGCATTCGGGCGAGTCGCTGCTCACGATCCTCAACGACATCCTGGACTTCTCGAAGATCGAGGCCGACCGGCTGGAGCTGGACCGGGCGCCGTTCGACGCGGTGCAGGTCGGCCAGGAGGCCTTCGACCTGCTGGCGCCGCAGGCGCGCGCCAAGGGCATCGACTTCCGGTTCGACGTGGACGCGAAGGCGGCGCGCGGGGCGGTCGGTGACGCGGGGCGGGTCCGCCAGGTCCTGATCAACTTCCTCGGCAACGCGGTCAAGTTCACCGGTGCCGGGTCCGTGCGCCTGCACTTCTCCGGGGAGCCGCTCCCCGGGGATGCGGTCCGCCTGCGGTTCGAGGTGGCGGACACGGGCATCGGGCTGTCGGACGAGCAGGTGCAGGGGCTGTTCCGGCCGTTCGCGCAGGCCGACGCCAGCACGACGCGGCGATTCGGCGGCACGGGACTGGGCCTGGCGATCAGCAAGCGCCTCGTCGAGCTGATGGGTGGTGCGATCCACGTGCGCAGCCGGCTCGGCGCCGGCTCGGTCTTCACGGTCACGCTCGACCTGCCGGCGGCGAGCCGGGCGGTCGAGGTCGCGCCCGAGCCGTCCCCGGCGACCCGGCCCTCGCGCGAACTGCCGAAGCCGGCGCGCGTGCTGGTGGCCGAGGACAACGCGGTCAACCAGCGCGTCGTGAAGATGATGCTCGAGCGGCTCGGCTGCCGGGTGGACGTCGCCGCGAACGGCCTCGAGGCGGTCGGGATGCTGACCCAGTTCCGCTACGACCTCGTCTTCATGGACCGGCAGATGCCCGAGATGGACGGCGTCGAAGCGACCCGCCGCATTCGCACGCTGCGCCCGCCCGTGCAGGTGCCGATCGTGGCGCTGACCGCGAACGCGATGCAGGGCGACCGCGAGCGCTGCCTGGCCGCCGGCATGGA
>CAZIXL010000745.1:0-2025 GCA_964542885.1 uncultured bacterium | reverse complement strand
GCTTCCCAGTCCTCGAACCGGTGCTCGTCCTGCAGCCGGGCTTCGCGGTACAGGAACTGGCTGATCTCGTGATGACGGACCAGCTCGGCCAGGTCGGCGGTGATCAGTCGGTCGGACGCGCCCATCACTTCGCCTCCATCAGGTAGTGGCCGCCGTCGGGGGCGACCTGGACGTTCACGCACCGGGCCGCGTCGGCCGCTTCGCCCGGCTGGCCCTTCGGCACCACGCTCAGCACCACGTGGCCGCCCGCGAGGTAGCGGTCGGCCACGCGCTTCACGTCGGCCGCCGTCACCGCGCGCAGGCGCTGGTACATCGTGCGGTACCAGCCCGGGTCGCCGTGGAACACCTGGCCGGAGTTCAGGATCTCGGCGCGCCCGAGCGTGGACTCGAGGCCCGAGACGAAGTCGAACTCGACGCCCGCGAGCGCGCGCGTCATCTCGTCGGCGGTGGGGCCGTCGGTGCGCAGGCGGGCGAGGATCGAGTCGGTGGCCGCCTCGATCGCGCCGAGCGAATGGCCGGGGCGCGGGGTCGCGACGATCACGAACGCGCCCAGCTTCTCGTTGGTGCGATTGAACGCGTAGAGCCCCGTGGCCCACTCGCGTTCGTACACCAGCTCGCGCGTGAGTCGCGCGGTGCGCGAGCCGGCGAGGATCCCCGAGAGCACCTCGAGCGCCTGGCTGTCTTCGCTGTCCTCGCCGACGGACGGCCACGCCAGGTAGAGGCGCGGCACCTGCACGCGGTCCTCGAACACCAGGCGCTTGGTCTCCGGCATCGAGGCCGCCGGCACCGCCGGCCGCTCGCCCGGCTGGCCGGAGGGCAGGTCGGCGAAGTACTTCGCGACCCACGCCTTCACCTGCGCCGGGTCGAAGTCGCCGACGATCGTCAGCGTGGCGTTCGACGGCGCGTACCAGGTGCGGAAGAACTGCTTCACGTCGTCGACGGTCGCCCTTTCGAGGTCGGCCATGTAGCCGACGATCGGCCACGAGTACGGGTTGCTCTCCGGTAGCATCGCCGCCGTGAGGATCTCGTAGGCGCGCCCGTACGGCTGGTTGTCGGTGCGCTGCCGGCGCTCGTTCTTCACGATGTCGCGCTGCGCGACGAACTTGCCCTCGTCGAGCTTGTCGAGCAGGAAGCCCATGCGGTCCGCCTCGAGCCACAGCGCGCCCTCGAGGTGGTTGGCGGGCACCGTCTCGTAGTAGTTCGTGCGGTCGTTCGACGTGGAGCCGTTGTTGTTGCCGCCCACGCCCTCGGTCATGCGGTCGTGCATGCCGTACGGCACGTGGCCCGAGCCCGTGAACATGACGTGCTCGAACATGTGGGCGAAGCCGGTGCGGCCCGGCCGCTCGTTCTTCGAGCCCACGTGGTACCAGACGTCGACGGTGACCGTCGGCACGCTGTGGTCGGGGGACAGCACGACGGTGAGGCCGTTGGCGAGCGTGTAGCGCTCGAACGGGATCTTGATCGCGTCGCGCGCGGCCGGGGCCGCGAGCGCGGCGCCGGCCAGCAGCGACGCGGCCAGCGTGAGCGCCGCCGCGCGCCGCGCGCGAGCCGGAAGGGAAACGGACATGGGGATCCTCCGCGGGGGTCGTCGTTCTTCAGGGAGGCTGCGGTGACCGCCGCAGGTTAGCGCAAGCGCCGCGGCCGCACGTCCGGACGGCGTCACCCCGCGGGGGGATTGCGACGCGCGCCCGGATCGCCGTTCCGGGTGCGGAGCCGCAGGCGCGCCACCCGCGACGAGTCGCCGGCCGCGCACACGAAAGGGCGGTCGCTTTCGCGACCGCCCTTCGCGGATCCCCCGTCTCGGCCGGCCTACTCGGCCTTCACCGCCTCGACGAGCTTGCTGATCGCACTCTTCGCGTCGCCGAAGTACATGTACGTCTTCGGGTCGTAGTAGATCTCGTTGTCGATGCCCGCGAAGCCCGGCTTGAGGCTGCGCTTCACGATGATGATGTTGCGGGCCTTGTCGGCGTCCAGGATCGGCATGCCGTAGATCGGGCTCGACTTGTCGTAGCGCGCGGCGGGGTT
>CAZIXL010000744.1:0-2027 GCA_964542885.1 uncultured bacterium | reverse complement strand
GAAGATCATCGAGCGCCAGACGAAGTCGTACCGCTCGGGGCGGCGCGAGACCGTGGCCGCGCTCGACGCGCTCAAGGCGCAGACGCACGAGATGAAGCGCGCGCTGCTGCTGGGCCAGATCGACGGCTTCGGCGAGCTGCTGCACCGCGCGTGGGAGCACAAGAAGCACCTCGATCAGGGCATCTCGAACCCGCACGTCGACCGGCTCTACCAGCTGGCCCGCAAGGAAGGGGCGATCGGCGGCAAGATGACCGGCGCCGGCGGCGGCGGCTACTTCCTGTTCCTGACGCGCTTCGACCGGCGCCATCGCGTCGCGGCCGCGCTCGAGCGCCACGGCGGCCAGGTCGTGCCGTTCCAGTTCGAGGCGCGGGGCGTCACCTCGTGGTCGGTGGCGCGGCCGCGCTGAGCCGGCCCCGTGCGGATCATGTCCACCACGTCGGCCAGCGGCGCACTCCCGCGGCGCGTCGCGCTGCTCGGGCCGCTGCACCCCTGGCGCGGCGGGCTCGCGCAGTACCTGGGCCTGCTGGGCGAGGCGCTCGAGCCGTGGGCCGACGTGCGCGGGATCACCTTCACGCGCCAGTATCCGGACTTCCTGTTCCCGGGCACGAGCCAGTTCGACCCCGACGCGCCGGTGCCGCGCTTCCCGTCGCGCTCGCTGCTCGACTCGATCGGGCCGCTGTCGTGGCGCCGGGTCGCCGGCGTGCTCGACGCGTACGCGCCGGGCGCGATCGTGCTCAAGTGGTGGATGCCGTTCTTCGCCCCCGCGTTCGCGAGCAGCGTCGCGCGTGCGCGCCGGCACGGCACGCGGGTCGTGCTCGTGTGCGACAACCTCGTGCCGCACGAGCGCAAGTTCTACGACGACTTCTGCACGCGCTGGATGCTGCGGGAGTCCGACGGCTACCTGGTCATGTCCGACTCGGTCGAGCGCGACCTGGACGCGCTCAAGCCGGGCGCGCCGCGCCGCCGCGTGCCGCATCCCTTCTACGCCCAGTTCGACCGCGGCCGCTTCACACGCGCGAGCGCCCGAGCCAAACTGGGCCTGGACGGTGACGTGGCGCTGTTCTTCGGCTACATCCGCCGCTACAAGGGGCTCGACACGCTGCTCGCGGCGTGGCCGAAGGTGCGTGCGCGCCGGCCGGGGGCGACGCTCGTCGTGGCCGGCGAGTCCTACGAACCGATCGAACCCTACGCGCAGCTCGCGCTGGCGGCGGGGGAGGGCGCCGTGCGGATGCTGAACCGCTACATCCCCGACGACGAGGTCGAGGCGCTGTTCCGCGCCGCCGACGTGACCGTGCTGCCCTACCGCAGCGCCACGCAGAGCGGCGTGACGCACGTCGCCTACGCGCTCGGCTGCCCGGTGATCGCCACGCGCGTGGGCGGGATCGCCGAGACCGTGCGCGACGGCGAGACCGGCCTCACGGCGCCGCCCGAGGACCCGGACGCGCTCGCCGACGCGATCGTGCGCTTCTTCGAAGGCGGCCTCGGCGCGGGCATGGCGCCGCACATCGCGCGGCTGCAGGAGGCGCACTCGTGGTCCGCGCTCGCGAGCTCGACGGTGGACCTGGTGAACGAGCTCGCGCCCGGGCGGGGGTGGGTGTGAGGACGAACGCCCCGATCCGCGCGACGGCGCGCCGGCTGGCGCTCGCGGCGCTGCTCGTGTTCGCGTTCACGGGCGGCGGGCGCATCACCGGCAGCGACGAAGTGACGATGTTCGACCTCGCGCGCGCGATGCTGCACGGCGGGATCGCGGTACCCGAGGGCGCGACCATGGGGGGCCCCGACGGGCGTTTCTACTCGAAGAACACCGCGGGCCAGGCCGTGCTCGCGATGCCGCTCGTCGCCGCGGGCGAACTCGCGGCCGCCGCCGCGCACTTCCCGCCGGAACGCCGCGAGCTGGCGTCGCGCTTCGTCGCCTCGTTCTTCAACGCCGTCGTCGCCGCGCTGCTCGTGGCGGCGCTGTACGCGTTCGCGCGCCGGCTGGGCGCCTCGGCCGGCGCCGCGTTCGCGGCCGCGGCGCTGCTCGGCTT
>CAZIXL010000743.1:0-2037 GCA_964542885.1 uncultured bacterium | reverse complement strand
ACCGGTCCGGACGGGGCCCGCGGCGGGCGTGCGGCGCCGCCGCGCCCACACGACCGTGGAGCCGGACGAGGCGCCGCAGCTGCCGGCGTCGCCCTCGACCGCCGGCGGGATCACGGGCACGCCGTGAGCCCGCCGCGCCGCGCGCGCCGGCCGCGCCCGCGGCGGCTCGGCGTCTTCGGCGGGACGTTCGACCCGCCGCACATCGGGCACCTCGCGCTGGCCGAGTGGGCGCGCGAGGCGCTGGCACTGGACCGCGTCCTGTTCGTACCGGCCGGCACGCCGCCGCACAAGCGCGCGGCCCGCGCCGGCGCCGACCACCGCGTGGCCATGACCCGCCTGGCCGTGCGCGGCAACGAGGCGTTCGAGGTCTCGGTGAGCGAAGTGCGGCGCGACGGCCCCTCGTACACGGCCGACACGATCGCCGCGATCGCGGCCGCCGAACCCGGCGCGAAGCTCTGGCTGCTGATGGGCGCCGACATGTACGCGACGTTCGACCAGTGGGTGCGCCCCGAGGAGATCGCCGCGCGCGCGACGCTGGCCGTGGCCCTGCGCCCGGGCACCCGCCGCCCGCACGCCTCGCGCGTCGCCGCGCGCGGGCTCGGCGTGACCTGGCTCGCGAACCCCGCGCTCGAAGTCAGCTCGAGCGCCGTGCGCGCCCGTGCGCGCGCCGGCCGCTCGCTGCGCTACCTGGTGCCCGACGCCGTCGCCCGCTACGTCGAGGAGTTCCGGCTCTACCGGGGGACGCGCGCGTGACCTACCGCCCGCAGGAGTACTGGGAGCGCACGCTGTCGCAGCAGTTCGACCTGCGCGGCACCGGCGAGCCCGGCCTGTCGCTGGCCTACAACCGGGCGTGCTACCAGCTGCGCCGCGAGGTGCTCGACGCCGCGCTGCGCGATGCCACGAGCGACCCGCGCGGCAAGCGCGTGCTCGACGTGGGCTGCGGCAGCGGCTTCTGGACCGCGTACTACACGGGCCGTGGCGCCGACTACACGGGCCTCGACATCGCCGCCGTGAGCGTGGCCAGGCTCCGGGAGGCGTACCCCGCGGCGCGCTTCCTGCACACCGACGTCGCCGAAGCCGAACTCGAAGGCACGTGGGACATCGTGAACGTGTTCGACGTGCTCTATCACGTGACCGACGACGCGCGCTGGGAGACGGCGCTCGGGCGGCTCGCACGCGCCGTCGCGCCCGGCGGCCTGCTGCTCGTGACCGACAGCTTCGAGACGCCGACTCGGCTGGCCGAGCACAACAAGATGCGGCCGCTCGACCGCTACCGCGCGGTCCTCGACGCGTGCGGCGTGCGCTTCGAGTACGCCCCGCTGCGCGCGACGCACGTGCTGCTCAACCGCCCGCTCGGTTTCTGGCGGTTCCTGAATCGCGCCCCGGGTCTGCTGCTGGCGCTCGACCGCGCCCTCCTCGCGCTCGGCTGGGTGCCGGAGCACGACACGAACCGGCTGCTGGTCGCGAAGCGGGTGGGGTAGGGCGCCGCGCGCCGCGCGGATTCGAGGGCGCTTTCCACACGCCGCTGCGGACGTTCGTGCGCGCCGGGATGCCGGCGAATGTCGGCGCGGGGGGGAACTCGGTGCCGGCGCATCCGGTCCCTGCTTCATGCCGCCTCGTCGGGGACGGGCCGCACGGTCCGTGCCGACGCCGGCGCGAGCATCCTGAGCGCCGCACGCACGCGCTGTTCGAGCGGGAGATCGCCCAGCGTCGCCGCGTGCGCCGCCGCGCGACCCGCGTCGTCGCGGCGCACGCCCAGCGCGCGAAGCCAGGGGATCACCTCGTCCCGCGCACGTTCGGCGGCCCGCGCACGGTCCACCACGTCGGCCACGAGCGCCGCCGCCTCACGCGCGGCGCTGGAGTCGGCGGGGGATTCTGCGGCCGGTGGAGTCGTGCCGCTCCCGGCCCCGCGTGCCGCACGTTCGCGCTCGCGCGCCTTCGCGAGCCGCGCTTCGGCGGCGCGGCGCCGCGAGTTCTCGCGCGCGCCCCGGACACGCTCGGCCCCGAGCGCCTGCTCCGCCCCGAGCTGGTTGTGCG
>CAZIXL010000742.1:0-2045 GCA_964542885.1 uncultured bacterium | reverse complement strand
CGCCGTTCACGGCCGCGTCCCGGTCGGCCCCACCGCTGATCTCGCCGCCCGCCTCGGCGGCGCCGCCCCCACCGCCGCCCCCGCCGCCGCCGGCACCGGTGTGGCCCGGGCAGGACGGCCAGGAGCCGGCGTCGGTCGCTGTGGACCGGCGCCGGCTGTCCGCATTCGCCACCCGGCCCCTTCGTGTCCCGGCGATGCGAACGAATCGCTGGGACCGGTGCGGGGTTCCTGCTTTCGATCTTGAATCCGTGTTTCCAGATGCCTAGTGTCCCGCGCCAATCTCGACCCCCGCGAGTGACCCGAATGCAGTTGGCCGCCACCCCACTCGAGGAAATCACCATGCGCCGCTCCGAGTCCGGTTCCTGGGTCTGCCTCCTCTCGTTCGTGCTGTCGTCATTCGCATTGAGTCTCACGGGAGCCCCGGTCGCCCGCGCCGCGATCACGATCACGGGCGTCGCGCCGGGTTCCGAGGGGCCCGCGATCGCCGGCTCCACGATCGAGGACTTCGAGGACGTCAATCTCGTCCCCGGCCTGACGATCCGCATGGGTGGCGTCGCGGGCGGTTACCCCGCACGCATGTGGAAGAACACGCTCCCCCGCATCTGGAAGCCGTCGACGGCTTCGAGCTGTTGCACGCTGGGCGGTCCGTTCGTCAACAACCCGTGGGACGGCGTGGCGGCGCTGTGCACGGGAGGCCTCGGTGGGACCGGCCTGACGGGCGTGGCCCCGGGCGACGGCAACTTCTGGGACACGTCGTTCGCCGACTCGGTCTATTTCCTCTTCGACCAGCCGCAGGCGCAGGTCGGGATCGGCCTCAGCAATTTCCAGTCGGCCCTGAGCGGTGACCCGCCGCGCACGGACCACGAGCTCATCGTGAACGGCGTCTCGAAGGGCACGCTCGAATCGCTGCTTCCCGGCTGGGTGTCGGGCCAGTACATCCGCAACCGCTACCTGCTGGTCGCGGCCACGGCACCGGACGCCATCCGTTCGGTGACGATCCAGAACGTGAGCCTCGTGAACGCGGACGGCTTGGTCTTCGACAAGCTCGCGATGCTCGACTTCACGTCGCCCGCAGCGCCCTCGACCTGGGGGCGCCTGAAGATCCTCCACCGTTGACGCAGCCGCGCGGGCTCCCGACAGGAGGCCGCGCAAGTTGAGCCTGGCGAGGGCCGGCGGGACAATCGTGGCATGCACGCACGCCACTTCGTCTCGCTGGTCCTCGCCGGGACGCTCACGTTCGCCGCGCCCGCCGGTGCGCAGGTGCAGCGCATCTTCTCGGACAGCCCCGACTCGACCGAGTGGAGCGATTCGTGGGGCTTCGCGAGCGGCGGCAGCGCGCTGGACCTGCGGAACTCGACCCACGTGCCCGTCACCACGAACGCCTTCCTCGGCCGCAATGCCGTCCGGCTGACATGGCTCGCGGCCGCGGCCGGCACCTGGGAGCTGACCGTCGCCACCCGTTACTGGGTGGCGTTCGACAGCACCCCGTACGACAGCGTCGTGTTCGCGGTGTGGTCGCCGCAGGCGCTCGGGGCGGGCGACCTGCCGCTCTTCTTCCTCGAGGACGCCGACAACCACCGCACGCCGTCGCATCCCCTGTCGGATTTCGTCGCGGGCGTGCCCGCCACGACGTGGACACGCGTCGCCGTGCCGCTCTCGGCCTACCGCGCCGACCCGGGTCCGGCCGACCTGACCCGGATCAACAAGGTGTTCTTCTCGCAGGCGGCGACGATGACGCCCAACGTCGTACGAACGCTGGTCGTGGACGAGATCCGCTGCTCGGCGGCCGGGCTCGCCGCGCCGCCGGTGCCGGAGGCCACCACGCGCGCGTTCGAGCGCCACGTCGAGCTGCGCTGGGATCCGGCGACGCTGGCAGGCGCCGAGGCGCTGCGGATCGAGCGCCTGGTCGGTTCGGACTGGCAGGCCGCGGGCGACGCCTCCGCCGCCGACGGCTCTGCCCCGGTGTGGCTCGGCGACGTCGGCGTCGACGCGAACCTGCGCGCCCGCGCCGTCGGCCCCGACCTGCGCGACTCGGCGGCGAGCCT
>CAZIXL010000741.1:0-2049 GCA_964542885.1 uncultured bacterium | reverse complement strand
CGCGCGTTCCCGCGCGGGCAGTTCAGCACGCATCCCGAGCCGCGCGCTCCCAGGCTGGTCGAGGCCGGGCCCTACCGCTGGATCCGTCACCCGATGTACGCGGCGGGCCAGCTCGTCATCTGGCCCGCCGTGCTGCGGCACCCGTCGCCCGCCGCGTTCGCCGTGGCCCTCGCCGTGGTCGCCGCGGTCTACGGTCGCGTCGCGACCGAGGAGCCGCTGCTCCGCGAGCGCGTGCCCGGCTGGGACGACTACGCGCGGCGCACGAAGCGATTCGTGCCGTTCGTGTTCTAGGGCGGGCGCCGGCCGTGCCGGCCCGGCGCGGTCCCTCGCGCCGGGCACGGCACGACGCCCGCCCCCTCGCGGGAACGGGCGTCTCCGGGTGCCTTCGGGGTCGCGGCTCAGGCGTGCGCGGGAACCTTCACGGCGCGCGAGCTGAAGAGCAACGCGAGGCCGATCGAGGTGGGCAAGCCGCCGACGGACCACACGCGGTCGCCGGCCAGCACGCCGAGCATGAGCCCGAGTGCGAGCCCGAAGAACGTGAAGATGAGCCCGCTGATCACCAGGCCCTGCTTACGCCGCTCGGCCAGGATGCGCTCGTCGCCCACGCCCTGCCCGAACGCCGCGATCAGCGCGCTCTCGGTGAGGGGCGGCAGCTTCTCGGGGTCGGCGCCCCGCTCGATGAGCGCGATGCGCTCGCGCTGGACCAGTTCGACCATGCGCTGGCGCTGGAATCCGCGGGCGATCCCGGCCACGATGCCGCCGATGATCGCGGTCGCGCCGAGCATGATGCCTCCGAGAACGACGACCATTCCGATGTCTTCGCCGTGCATGTCGTGCTCCTTCGGGGAACGTTGCGCCGCGGCACCCGCCGCCGGCCTCCGGTTGGTTTCGTCCCCTTGGACGGTCCCCGCCGGGGGTCGGGTTTCAGCGGGCGGGCGGGCCCCGGCGGGAGTCGCCCGGGGCTCCCGGCCTGAAACCGGCCGGGCCCGGAATCCGTCCAAGAGACGTGATGGCCATCACGACCACCTTCGACCCGGCCGCGGCGGTGCCCGCGGAGGACGGGACCTTAGTGCCGGCGCGTGACGACGAAGAGCGCGCGCTGGTCGCGCGCGCGCGCAGGGGCGACGCGGAGGCGTTCCGCACGCTCGTCGAAGCGCACCACGCGCGGGCGATCGCGCTCGCGCGCCGCGTCGTGCGCGACGCCGCCGAGGCCGAGGAGGTCGCGCAGGACGCGTTCCTCAAGGCCTGGAGCGCCCTGCCCAACTTTCGCGAGGAGTCGCGCTTCGGCACCTGGCTGCACCGGATCGTCGTGCGGCGTGCGCTCGACCGGCTCGATTCGCTGCGCGCGCGGCGCCGTCACGAGCAGGCCGCGCCCGCGTGGCCGGAGGAAGCTGCGGCCGAGCCGCGCGCGGCGGGCCCCGGCGACGCGCGCGTGCGCGAGCTGGTGGACGCGCTGCCGCCCGCGCAGCGCGCGGCGATCCTGCTCTTCTACTTCGAGGACCGGTCCGTGGAGGAAGTGGCCCGCGTCCTCGGCAGCAACGAGAACACGGTGAAGACCCACCTGCACCGCGCGCGCGCCGCCCTGCGGACGGCCTGGACGCGCACGGGGGAGGACGAACGATGAACTGCCTCGAATTTCTCGAGCGCCTCGACGCCGGCGACGTGGCGAGCCTCGACCACGACTCGCGCCTGCACGCGAAGGGTTGCGCTGGCTGCCGGGCCGCGCTCGAAAGCGCCACCACGCTCGAGGCCGCGCTGCTCGCGAGCTTCGATGAGCCCGCCGTGCCCGCCTCGCCCGAGTTCGTGGACCGGCTCATGGCCCGCGTCGAGCGCACGCCGCAGGCGCGCCCGCTCCCGCTCGAGATCGCCCGCTCCACGGTCGCCGCGTTCGCGTCGCCGCCCATCGCCGCAGCCGCCGCCGGCGCGGTCGTGCTGCTGGGCGTCGCCGCCGCATTCGGCTTCGATCCGCGCCGCGTGACGGAGGCCGTGATCGCCGCCACCGCGCCCGCCGCGCGCCTGACCGAAGCCGTGCTCGCGCCCCTGCCAGCC
>CAZIXL010000740.1:0-2051 GCA_964542885.1 uncultured bacterium | reverse complement strand
CTCGCGGGCCTCGCGCTGCACGTGGCGCTGTCGCTCGGCGCGCTCGCCGCGCTGCCGCAGGGCCTGCGGCTCGGGCTCGCGTTCGCGGCGTTCGTGTTCACGCCCGGCACGTTGCTCGCGGCGTCGTTCGCGCCGCCTCCGGGCGGCGCGTGGCTCTCCGCCGTTCGGGCGCTCGCGTTCGGCGTGCTGTGGAACGTCGGCGTGCTCGGCGCGCTCACGCTCGCGGGGCGCAGCCTGCACGACGCCGACGTCGCGTGGCCCGTCGCGACGGCCGCGCTCGCCGCCCTCGTGCTCGCGCACGTGCGGCGACGGGCGGCGCCCGAGGCCGCGCCGTCGCTCGGCGAGCGGCCGGCGGCGCTCGCGCTCGTGGCCGTGGCGGTTCTGCTCGTCGCCTGGCACGTCGGCTCGACCGGAACGCAGGTCAGCTACTACAGCGACTCGCCCGATCACATCGCGACCGTGCGGCGGATCGCCGAGAGCGGCGTGCCGTTCCCGACCGACGCGTTCTTCGCCGACGCGGGCGCCGAGGGCGGGGACCCGCGCAAGGGCTGGTGGCACGCCGAGGTCGCGCACGTCGCGCGCCTCGCGCGCGTGGACGCGACCGACGCCTGGGTCGGACTCTCCGCGTGGATCGCGCCGTTCTTCGTGCTGAACGCGGCGGCGCTCGGCTGGCTCGCGGCCGGGCCGAAGGGCGCGGCGGTGAACGCAATCGTGTTCGCGCTGTTCTGGATCGGGAACCTGACGTGGGTGCCGTTCCGCAAGGCCGTGTTCGGCACGTTCCTCACCGACCAGATCGCGCTCGCGGCCGCGATCGCCGTGCTGGACGACCTGGGGCGGCGCGCACGTGCGACGCGCGCGACGGCCGTGCTGCTGTGCGCGGCGGCCGCGGTTTCGCACGTGTACGCGGCGATCCAGTTCGCGCTGACGTTCGGCGCGACCGGCGCGGCGCTCGTCCTGCGGCGCGGTCCGCGGGACGCGGCGTTCCGCCGCTTCGCGGGCACGGTCGCGCGCGCGGCGCTCGCGTGCGCGATCGTGCTCCTGCCGCGCGCGCTCACGCTCGACCGGCCCGACAACGTGATCCACACCGAACCGCAGGGCCTCATGACCCTGTGGGGCGCGCAGCGAGTCGTGATGTCCGGCGTGCTCACCGACTGGATGCAGTGGCTGTGGATCCCGATCGCGTTCGCGCTGCCCTACCTGTGGCGGCGCGCCGCGCACGATCCGGCCGCGCTGTACGCCGCCGCGGTACCGGTCGGGGTCGCGCTCGTGATCTTCGATCCGCTCGCCGTCGGCGTGCTCGAGCCGAAGCTCGGCTACCTGCTCATGCGCATGGTGTGGATGGTCCCGGTCGCGACCGTCTTCACGCTCGCGTGGCTCGGGCTTCACGAAGCGTGGCGACGGGGCGGCGCGCGGCGCCGCGTCGCGGCCGCGCTCGCCGCGCTCGCGCTGCTCGCGTGCGCGAAGAGCACGCTCCAGGACGCCGCGCTCGCACTCGCGCACCCGCGCGAACTCGTGGCCGCCGAAGCCGACCACGGGCCGCAGCGCTGGGCCGCCCCGATGGCGTGGATGCGGGCGCATCTCGCCGCGGACGCGGTCGTGCTGTCCGACCCCGCGACCTCGTACGCCGTGCCGATGATGACCGGGCGGCGGGTCGTGTGCCTGCTCGACCAGCACAGCTCGCCGAGCGACTCGCGCGCGCTCGAGCGCCTGCTCGATGCGCGCGACGCGCTCGACCCGTACGGTTCGTGGGCGCGGCTCGCCGCGGTCGTGCGCCGCTACCGCGTGAGCACGATCGTGCTGAACGGCGACTTCTCCGAGATCCCGTCGTTCGCCTACTGGTCGCCGAGCCCGGGCTGGTTCGCGGCCGCGCGCGCGCGCCTCGAGGGGGCGCCGGGGGCGTTCGAGCGGATCCACGACCGCGGCCGGTTCGTCGTCTACGGCGTCCGCGCCGGGGCGCTCGACACGCTGTCCACGCCGGTGCCCGCGCGGCCGTTCGTCACGGCGTGGGATCCCGAACGCTGGCCGCCGGGCCGGCGCGCGGGCGAGGGCAT
>CAZIXL010000739.1:0-2052 GCA_964542885.1 uncultured bacterium | reverse complement strand
GCCGCGTTCGCCTCGTCGCGATTCGCCCAGGTTCCGAGCTTGACGACCCACAGCGTGGGGCGCGCGCCCTCGCCCTTGCGCTCGAGCACCTGCGCGGAGGCGAACCCCGCACGTTTCGCGTCCGCGAGCAGCGCGGTCGCCCGCTCGCGATCGGCGAAGACGCCGATCTGCACGCCGACGGGACCGGCCGCCGGCGGCTCGGCGGCAGCGGCGGCGAGGCGCGCGGCCTCGAGGCTCGCCGGGTACTCGCGCGCCAGCCGCTGGCGCGCCTTGCGCGCCTCGTCGGTGCGGTGGAACTGCTCGGCGAGCGTCGCGTAGCGCTCGAGCGCCGCCGGTCCGGCCTCGCCGGGATCCGCGGCCAGCAGCTGGTGGAGCACGTCGAACGCCTTCTCCGGCCGGCGCTCGAGGTCCCAGGCCTGCGCGAGCCCCAGCTGGGCGAGCGGGCGCTGCGCCGGGGTGCCGCCCTCGAGGGCGTCGCCGAACGCCGCCCGCGCCTCGCCGGCGTTGCCCGTCGCGAGCGCGGCGATGCCCGTCCAGTAGCGGGCCTCCGCACGGGCCTCGCCGGTCGAGCGCGACGCGGCCCGCAGGAACGCCTCGCCCGCCTGCCGGTATTCGCCGCGCGCGTAGTGCATCTGTCCGAGCGCCATCGCCGCGCCGGCGGCGGTGAGCGGCGCCGGCGGGGCGCCCTCCCACGCGCGCAGCCGCAGCATGCAGCTGTCCGCGGGCAGCCCGGGCGGCAGCCGCTTCCACGCGGCGTCGGCCCCGGCCGTTGCCGGGGGCGCGAGCGAGACGAGCGCGAGCGACGCGAGGATCGCAAGGGTCAGGGGGCGCATGGGCCGCCGAGGATAGGCGGCCCATGCCCGGGTTTCCAGCGGCCTCAGTCGAGCGTCACGAAGCGCAGCGCTCGCTCGCCCGCCGGCGTGCGGACACGCAGGAAGCGCACGCCGGGATTGCCGGCTCCGGCCCCCGCCCAAACGAGGTCGTGAACGCCCGCCTCCATCGGCCCGTCCTCGAGGGTCGCGACGCGGCGTCCCGAGAGGTCGAAGACCTCGGCCCGCACGGGCCCCGGCTCGGGCAGCGCGAGGCGGAAGCGCACCGCGCCCGCCGCGGGCTGGCGGCCCGCGAACGCGAGCGACAGCGTGGCGGGAATGATTCCGGCGTCGACGTCGACGCGTCCCGCAGCCGTCACCGTGTTCGCCCAGACGTCCCAGCCGGTGCCGAGGACGGGGGCGACCAACTCGCGACCGTCCTGCCACGCGAGCCGCACGCCGCCCCAGAAGCCCGGCACGACCACGGCCGCGTGCTGGACGCCCGGGGCGACGCCCACGCCGAGTCCCTCGGCCGGCCAGCCCGCGGGGCGCGAGCCATCGGCGAGAAGGCGCGCCACGTAGATGTCGGGCTCCGCCGGCGTGTCGCGCCCGTCGCTCCAGCCCACGGTCACGACGCCGTCCTCGGCCGAGAGGCAGGACTCCGTCTCCTCGCCGGGGGCCGCGCACGCGTCGAGCCCGCCGGGCGGCCAGCCTGGCGGCCGCGTGCCGTCGAGCAGGACGCGTTGCACCAGCACGCGGCTCACGGTCGCCGGCCAGTACCGCAGCGAGGCGACGAGCCCGCCGGCACCGTCGCGCTGCAGCGTCTCGAGCGCCGCCGGGGAATCGTGCCGATCGACGAGGCGCAGGCCATCGGCCGGCCACCCGGACGCCACCGCGCCGTTTCCCAGCAGCCGGATCACCCGCGGCTGGAGTCCCCAGGTCATCGCGATCTGCTCGATGCGGTCCCACGAAACGAGCAGTCCGCCCGTGCCGTCCTCGGCGATGCGCGTTTCGTGCGGTGCCCCGTCCCACGCTTGCAAGGCGAGGCCCTCGGCCGGCCAGCCCGCGGCGGGCTGGCCGTTCTGGTCCAGCCGGATAGCGCTGACGTCGCGGTCGGGGCGCCCGTCATTCCAGGCAAGGTACACGCCCCCACCCGGGGCGGGCACCATCGAGGCGTGCGTCTGCCAGCTCGTATCCGAGCACACGGCGACCCCCGAGTCGCCCCACATGCGCGTGCCGTCGG
>CAZIXL010000738.1:0-2053 GCA_964542885.1 uncultured bacterium | reverse complement strand
CGTCGCGTTCCCACCCGCCGCGGCGGCGAACACGTCGCGCGCGCCCGTGGCCTCGAGCCCCGCCTCGCGCGCGCGGTGCACCAGGCCTTCGCCGCCCGCGAGCGGCTCGAGGCAGCCCTCGACGCCGCAGTTGCAGCGCGGGCCGGTGCTGCCGAGGCCGGCGTGCGCGATCTCGCCGCCACCGCCCCACGCGCCGCGCAGCACGCGGCCGTCCACGACGATGCCGCAGCCCACGCCGGTGCCGACGGTCATCGTGACCGAGACGCTCGCGCCCTTCGCCGCGCCGGCGAGCGCCTCGCCGAGCGCGGCGGCGTTGGCGTCGTTGTCGGCGTGCACGGCCATGCCCAGCTCGCGCGCGAGGTGCCCGGCGAGCGGGAAGTCGCGCGGCAGCGAGAGGTGCGTGGTCACGTCGACCAGCGCGCCGGTGCCCGGGTGGATCACGCCCGGGCAGCCGAGCCCGACCGCGCACGCGCCGGGCTTGAGCGCGCGCGCCGCGTCGAGCATCACGCCCAGCAGCACGTCGTGCCCTTCGAGCGCGCGGGCCGGGACGACGCCCGACTCGAGCAGCGCGCCGTCGCGGCCGACACGCGCGAACTTGAGGTCGGTGCCGCCCAGGTCGAGCGCGACGGCATGCGTGGGAGCGGTGTCGGGAGTGCTCATCGGCGCGCACGCTAGCACGGCCGATTCGCAGGCGGCGAGCCCCGTGCCGGCGTGGCGCGAGCCCCGCGCCGGCGCGCGCCGCCCGCTTCCCTCCCGCCGCACGCGGGCGTAGCCTGCCGTGCGTTCGGATCCATCGACCAATGGGAGTGCATCCATGTCGTCGTTCGAGGCCGGCAGCGTGGTTCCCGACCGGGCGGGCACCATCCGGCGCTGGTTCTTCGTCAGCGTGGCCGTGGGCGTGCTGCTGGTCGCCGCGCTCGCGATCGTGGCCGAACCGTGGTTCGTCTTCCGGCGCATCGACCGCGCCTCGTCCGAGAGCGACTTCGACGTGCTGCACGCCCTGGTGGAGCCGGGCGTCCCGCTGGACCAGCTCCAGCGCGCACTGGTGTTCGCGCAGCAGGTGGAAGACCGCGGCCCGCGGCCCCGCTACGTGGACGTGAATCACTTCGAGATGGTCGCGCGCCCGGGCCTGCCGTTCGGCCCGGCCGAGATCGCGTTCGTGCTCGAGCGCCGCGGCCTCTCGTGGAAGCTGGCCGCGATCCGCCCGCAGGACGCGCTGCTCGCGAACCCCGGCGAGGAACTGCACGTCGAGCCGCTGTCCGCGCCGGCTTTCGGGCGGCCGAGCCCGTAGCGCGCCCGTTCGGCCCCTCTTCTGATGTGGACTCGGCCCCCCGCGCCTGCGTAGTGTCCGCGCCCATGGGCCCCCGAACCTGTGCCGTGTCCCGCGCTCGCGCCGCTCGTGCGGCGGCGGTCCTCGCGCTCGCGGCGGCCCTGCTGGCCGGCGCCTGCGCGAAGCGGGCGAAGTGGCCGGCGCCGCAGCCGCCCTCCTCGACGGTGATCGTCGAGACCGACGTGTACGGCGTGCCGCACGTGCGGGCCGACAACCTGTCGGACCTCTACTTCGCGTGGGGCTGGGTCACGGCGCGCGACCGCAGCTGGCAACTGGTGCTGGTGCGCGCGCAGGCGCAGGGCCTCTCGCACCGCTTCCTCGGCGACGACGCGCTCATGGCCGACGCCGGCGCGCAGCTCTTTCGCCTGCGCGAGCGGGCGGCCGGCATCTGGGCGCGGGACCGCGAGGACCCCGGGGTGCGCATGGCCGTCGAGCGCTACACCGACGGCATCAACGCGTGGTTCGGCGCCAGGGGCCGCGGCGCGACGCCGCGCGGCGAGCTGGAGGCGCTGAAGCTCGACCCCGCGCCGTGGACCCCCGAGGACACGTACGCGCTGTTGCTGGCCTACGGCGTGACGCTGGACCTGGCGCTGCCCGAGCTGGGCGAGGCGCGCCGCGTGGCGGCCGACAGCTCGTACGACGAAGCGCAGCGCCGGCGCTTCGAAGGCCAGTGGATCTTCGACACCATTCCCGACTCCGCGACCGGCGCCGTGCCGGCGCTGG
>CAZIXL010000737.1:0-2064 GCA_964542885.1 uncultured bacterium | reverse complement strand
CAGGCCGTGGGCTGGCGCTCGTGGATGAGCGACCACATGGCGCTGCGACTCGAGGCCCGCAACATCCTCGCGATCCCGCACAAGCACTGGTCGCGCTCGAACAAGGCGGACCAGCAGGTGCTGGCCGGCCTCGACTTCGCCTGGGGCGGCAAGCCGAAGGACACCGACGGCGACGGCGTGCCCGATCGCAAGGACAAGTGCGCCGACACGCCCGCGGGCGCGACGGTGGACGCCACGGGCTGCCCGACCGATTCCGACGGTGACGGCGTCTGGGACGGCCTCGACAAGTGCCTCGGCACGCCGAAGGGCGCGACCGTGGACGCGAGCGGCTGCCCGAAGGACTCCGACGGCGACGGCGTGTACGACGGGATCGACAAGTGCCCGGACACGCCGAAGGGCGCGACGGTCGATGCGACCGGCTGCCCGAAGGACACCGACGGCGACGGCGTGCTGGACGGCATCGACCAGTGCGCGAACACGCCGACCGGCGCCAAGGTCGACGCCAAGGGCTGCCCGATGGACAGCGACGGCGACGGCGTGCCGGACGGCATCGACAAGTGCCCGGACACCGCGGCCGGCCTCAAGGTCGACGCCGACGGCTGCCCGATCGAAGTGACCGAGAAGGAGACGGAGCTGCTCGACACGGGCATGATCCGGCTCCAGGGCGTCAACTTCGACACCGGCAAGGCCGACCTGCTGCCCGACTCGTACGCGACGCTCGACGTGGTCGGCGCCGTGCTGCGCAAGTGGCCGCAGCTGCGCGTCGAGGTCGGCGGGCACACGGACGCACGCGGCTCCGCGACGGCGAACCAGAAGCTGTCGGACGCGCGTGCCCAGTCGGTGCGCAACTACCTGCTCAACAAGTTCCCGGACATCCAGCCCGACCAGCTGACGGCGAAGGGCTACGGCGAGTCGCGGCCGATCGCGCCGAACAACAACGCGCTCAACATGGCGAAGAACCGCCGCGTCGAGTTCGTCGTGCTCAACAAGGACGTCCTCAAGAAGGAAGTCGAGAAGCGGAAGCTGCTCCAGAAGTAGCGCCTCTCGAGCGCGCGAATCACGGCGGGGCCGCGGCAGCGATGCCGCGGCCCCGTTCGCATGTGTGCCGCCGATTCCCGCAGACGCTGCGGCTCCCGCCCCAATCCGGGCCCGCCGCGCGCGCGGCGCCCTGCAACGCCCCCCGCCCCGCGCCACGCCTGCCGCGCGCAAGCGCCTGCGCCGCAGGCGGTCGGGCGCCCCCGGCCGCCGTGCGGAGCGCACGCCGCGCGGCGCCGGCCGGGGCACGGCCGTTGCGCTGGATCCGGGTGTCGGGCGGGCCCCGGAGGCCCCTCCGGAACCGTCCGACGACCGATCCAGGAGGAAGACCCAGGTGATGACCCGATCCATCCTCGGTGCAATCTCGCTGGTCGCCGCCGCCGGCCTGTTCGTCGCGAGCTGTTCGTCGCTTCCGACCGCCCCGGACCTCGCGCCCGGCGGCTCCGCGTCGCTGCGCATCGCCGTCGATCCGGAGCCCACGCCCGCGCCGGACCCCACGCCGGCGCCCGCGCCCACGCCCGAAGCCACGCCGGTCAGCGCCTCGCGTTCGGTCTTCGTTCGCGCCGCGCTCGGCGGGACCGTCGCCGCGGGGAACTTCAAGGTCGTGATCCCGCCCCTGGCGCTGAAGGCCGACGCGATCGTGACCGTGCGCCAGCCCGACGTGACGAAGCCCGAGGTGGAGCTCGGCATCACGCCCGAGGACCGCAACGGCTTCCGCCTGCCGGTGCTGCTCGTGGCCGACGCCTCGGCCATGGACCACAAGCTGCTCTCGCTCGCCACCATCGGCTGGTGGAACCCGGCGACGTCCCGGTGGGAGCCGGTCGCCGGCGCTTCGGTGAACCTGCTCGGGCTGACCGTGCAGGCGCCCCTGATGCACTTCTCGAAGTACCGCGTCGAACAGGGCGGCAAGGCCGGCTGGTAACCGGCGGGGACCCCCGAACCGGCGGGCCGGGGCGTTCCGGCCCCCCGCGCTTGGGGTGGGGTGGGCCGCGGTGTGTGCGGACGCGGGGGGGCCGGTGCGGGGGGGGG
>CAZIXL010000736.1:0-2067 GCA_964542885.1 uncultured bacterium | reverse complement strand
CCGCTCCGTTCGTTTCCGGCGAAAGCGCCCCGGCTGGCCGTGCGGGCCGGGGCGCTCGTATTTCTCGTCGTGGCCGGCTGCTGGGGCGGTCCCCCGCAGCCGGACCGATCCGCCATGTCCCCTCCCAACCGCTCGCTCACCGAAGTGCTCGCCGCGCACACGCCGGAGCTGATGGCGCTCCCCGGCGTCGTGGGCACGGCCGAGTCGCGTACGCCCGACGGGCGCGCCTGCGTCCTCGTGATGGTCGCGCAGTCCACCCCCGAACTGCGCGCGAAGCTCCCCCGCGAACTCGAAGGCTGGCCGGTCCGGGTCGAGGAAACGGGTGAGATCCGCGCGATGCCCGACACTTCCGAATGAACCGAACCGTCCTCTTCGTCGTCGTCGCACTCTCGGGCGCCTGCGTGCTGGTGCTCGAGATCCTGGGTTCGCGCGTCCTCGGTCCCTATTACGGCGTGAGCCTGTTCCTCTGGTCGGCGCTCATCGCCGTCACGCTCGCCGCGCTCGCCTGCGGCTACGCGCTCGGCGGGCGCTGGGCGACGCGCGCGCCGAGCGGCGCGCGCCTGTCGCTGGCCCTGACGCTCGCGGGCGTGTGGGTGCTGGCGCTGCCGTGGCTGCGCGTGCCGGTCGTGCACGCGGCCGAGGCCTTCGGTCCCCGCGGCGCGATGCTCGTGGCGGCGCTCGTGCTGTTCTTCCCGCCCCTGGCGCTGCTCGGCACGGTCGGCCCGTACGCGATCCGGCTGGCCTCGCGCAGCGTCGACGAGGTCGGGCGCGTGAGCGGCGACGTGTTCGCCGTCTCGACGCTCGCCAGCGTCGCGGCCGCGGTCGCGACCGGCTTCGTGCTCATTCCGGTGCTCGGCGTCACCAAGCTGCTCATCGCCGTCGCCGTCACGATCTTCGTCGCCGCCGCGCTCGCGCGCCTCTCGGCGGGCGCCCTGGGCGCGCTCGTGCTGCTCGTCGCCGGCGGCGGGCTCGCGTTCGTCTCCGCCGCGCGGCCGCACCGGCTGCCGCCGGCGGTGCTGGCCGACGCCGACAGCCCGTACGCGCACGTGCGCGTGCTGGACTGGAAGGGCCAGCGCTTCCTGTTGCTCGACGGCACCACGCAGACGGTCGTGAACGCCGAGACGTTCGAACCGCGCCAGGCCTACGTGTACGCCGCCGAGCTGGCGGCCGAGCTCTTCCCGGGGCGCGGGCGCCTGCTGCTCCTCGGGCTCGGCGGCGGCGCGGCGGCGCGCGCGTTCTCGCTCCGCGGCTGGACCGTGGACGCGGTGGAGATCGATTCGACCGTCGCCCGCATGGCCGCGCAGTGGTTCCACCTGCGGCCCTTCCACGCGAACGTCGTGATCGACGACGCCCGCCACTACCTGCGGCGCTCGCGGGCGACGTACGACGTCGTCTTCTTCGACGCCTATGGCAGCGGCGCGCTGCCCTTCCACCTGGTCACGCGCGAGGCGTTCGCCGAGGCGAAGGCGCGTCTCGCGCCCGGCGGCGTTCTCGTGGCCAACGTCGAGACGGTCGGCTGGCGCGACCCGCTCGCGCACGCGATCGTCGCCACGCTGCAGGCGAACTTCCGCGACGTCGTCGAGCTGCCCGCGAGCGAACCTCCGAACGCGCTCGGCAACGTCGTGATCATGGCCTCGGACCGGACGATCGACGTGCCCCGGGAGGCGCTCGGTGACCCCGTGGCTTCGCTCGAGGACGACGACGAGCACTTTCGCGTGATCGCGCGCCTGCACGCCTGGGACAACCGCTTCGTGCCCACGCACGGCCGCGTGCTGACCGACGACTGGAACCCGTCCGCCCTGCGCGCCGAGGCGATCAACCTCGCCGACCGCAACTGGACGCGCAGGGCGATCCCGGACTCGCTGCTCGCCGACTGAGGCGCGCCGGGGCCCGCGCCCCGCGTGGCGAAGCGTGGCCCCCGCGGTTATCTTCGGCGCCCGCACGGCACCGACATCCGCCCGAACCGAGGACGCCATGAGCCCGAACGAGAAGCCTTCCGCCCGCTGGCTGCGCGGGACTCGCATCAACCCTCCTGCGATCACCGGGACGGAGACGGCCGCCGACCTG
>CAZIXL010000735.1:0-2074 GCA_964542885.1 uncultured bacterium | reverse complement strand
GATCGCCACCCGTCGGCTCACGACCTCCCCGCCCGAGCGCGCGACGACGAAGTAGAGCCCGGGCGGCACGGCGTCACCAAGATCGCCGCGGCCGTCCCAGCGAAGCGTTCGCGCCGCCTCGCCCCCGACGCGCCAGCGCCGGACGCGCCGGCCGCCGAGGTCCAGGATCTCGATCTCGGCCGGCGCCGCGGCGGGCGACGCGAATCCGATCGTGACGTCGCCGCGCGCGGGATTCGGGGAGGCCGAGAGCGTGAGCGCCGCGGCGGCCGGCGTCGCTGGCACCGAGTTGGTCGCGGCCTCGCGCTGCCCGAGCTGGAACGCGAGCGCGGCGCACGCAGGCTGGCCGTTGGTCTGACCGACCACGTACACGGCGCCGCTCCCGTCCCCGAGTGCGCGACCACTCCACGTGCCGGACGGAAGCGTGCGCGAGACCGGGCTCGACAGGGACCAGCCCGGCAGCGCCTCGCCAGCGGATCCGACGCGAACGTCTTCGAGCGTGGAGAGGGGCCAGAGGCCCGCGACGACGTGGACGCCGCCGTTCCCGTCGGCCACGGGCGCGCCCAGGCCCGCGTAGCTGCCGGCCGGAAGCGCCAGCGTGACACCCGCGTCGGTCCACGGGACCGGCGCTTCGCCCGCGGCGGTGCGGTGCAGCAGGCGCACGAAGGTCGCGGTGTCCGCGACTTCCTGCAGTTGTGCGTAGACGCCGGCGGTGCCGTCCGCGACGAGGCCGTCGAGCCAGCGGTAGGGCGCTGCCTCATCCAGCGGTGCGGGCCTCCAGCCGCCGGACGGCCAACCGGCCACCGGCACACCCGAGTCGTCCAGGTGCTGGAGCTTCGGCGCGCCGCCCACAGGCGCCGGCAGCGAATCGGTCCAGCCTGCATAGACCCCACCGGCGCCGTCGGCGGCGAACGCGGCGGGTCGCACGAGCGTGTTCGGGCTGAACGTGACGCCTTCCGCGGGCCAGCCGGGCGTGGACGACGCGGCAGGCCCGTAGCGCCAGACCCGGGTGGCCTTGTCGCCCCCGGAGGAGTCCGCCCAGGCGAGGATCGCGCCGCCTGCGTCGTCGGCGAGCAACTGCGGTGGCAGGTCGGGCCACCAGTCGAGGCTGTCGGGCGCGGGACCGCGGACGAGAACGCCCTCGGCGGGCCAGCCGGCCGCGAGCGAGCCCTCGGAACCGACGCGCGCGAGGCGCAGCTCCAGCAGGCCGGCGAGCTGGACGGTTGTCCCGGATCGGAGCTGGAAGTGCACCCAGTCCAGCATGCCGGCGTACACGCCGCCGGCGCCGTCGGGCGCGAGCAGCGGCGCACCGGGCTGATCCGAGCGTCCGAGCACCAGGCCGCTGTCGGGCCAGGCGGGATCGAGAGCGCCGTCCGCCGTCATGCGGAACAACCGGTGCTCGGTCGGGACGAACGAATAGACGAACCGGTTCTCGCACGCGAACAGGAACGCGCCTCCCGCTCCGTCGGGCACGACGGCCAGTGTGCCCCCCAGGTTGGCGTTGACGGGGTATGTCGCGACGGTACGACCCGCCGCGGACCAGCCGGGCGCATCCGTCCCGTCGGGCTGCTGGTGCCGGCCCACGACGTCCACGACCCAGAAGCCCGACGCCGGATGGACGACCTGCCAGAACGTGAAGAGTCCGCCCGCACCATCGAGGCAGGCCTGCACGGGTTGCGAGCAGTCGGTGATCGGAACGGTCTCGCCGGCGGGATTCCACTCCGCGTGCGCGAGGACGGGAAGGGCGAGCGTGGCCAGGACCATCGACAGCCCGGCCGATCGAAGGGCGGGGATTCGCATGACGGCATTCCTCCGGGTCGGCAGCGACCCTGCGACGGGTGAGTCGGGGGAAGAGTAGCCGTCGTGCGCCGGGGAGCACCTCGCGAGGGGGGATCGTGCGGGCGGGCGCCCGCGTTCGGTCCCTCCTACCCGACCCAAACGCGACGGGTTCCCGGGATCGTCGTCCCGGGAACCCGTTCGCGTCGATGTTCGGTGTCGCCGAACCGGCGTGCCGCGTGCCGCCTACGTCCCGGGCCCCGCGCCCACGACCTGCTTGGTCAGGTCCTGCGTCTTGTCG
>CAZIXL010000734.1:0-2080 GCA_964542885.1 uncultured bacterium | reverse complement strand
AGGTAGTTGAGCAGCGCGTCGGCCCACACGTACGCCACGTGGCCCTCGCCGCCCTCGATCTCTTCCGGCAGCGGGATGCCCCACGTGAGGTTCGGGCGCGACACCGAGATGTCCTGCAGCCCGCCCTTGATGACGTTCACGACCTCGTTGCGCCGGTAGTCGGGCACGACGAACTCGGGGTGCGCCTCGAGGTGCTTGAGCAGCGCCTCGTCGTACTCGGACAGCCGGAAGAAGAAGTTGGTCTCCTCGATTCTCTTCGGCTTCACCTTGTGCTCGGGGCAGCGCCCTTCCTCGTCCAGGTCCTTCTCGGTCTTGAAGCCCTCGCAGCCCTCGCAGTACAGGCCCTCGTACGACTCCTCGTACAGCACGGGCTGGCCGGTCTTCGGGCTGAGCGCGTCGTTCAGGCGGCGGAACAGCTCCTGCACGGCCAGTTCGTGCCGCTTGTCGGTCGTGCGGAAGAACTGGTCGTACTTCACGTCGAGCGCCGACCACGCCGAGACGAACCGCTGCGAGACCTCGTCCACGAACGCCTGCGGGTCCTTGCCCGCGGCGGCGGCGGCCTTGGCGATCTTCTGGCCGTGCTCGTCGGTCCCGGTCAGGAACCATGTCGCGTGGCCCTGCTGGCGGTGCCAGCGCGCGATGGCGTCGGCCAGCACCTTCTCGTAGGCGTGGCCCAGGTGCGGGCTGCCGTTCACGTAGTCGATGGCGGTGGTGATATAGAAGCGGGTCACTGGAAGGCTCCGTCGTTGGGAAACAGCGACGGAGTATACGCGACAACGCCTTTCGGGGCCGGGAGGCGGCCGAACCGGCGGGCCGGCGGGGGTTCCCGGCCGCCCGGCGGCCGGGGCCGGCGGGAGCGCATTCTCGCCGGGGCGCGGGGGGCCCGGCCGTGATACCCGCCGGCCCGGCCCGTATCATCCCGTGCATGGCCATGCACGACGCGGTGTTCGGACGGCTCTGGGCCCTGGGCCCTGCGAAGGAGGAGGACTGGGACGCGCTGTACGCGGAGCAGTTGCCGCGCGTCTACAACTTCTTCCGCTACCGGGTCGGCGACGGAACGGTGGCCGAGGACCTCGCCTCGCGGACGTTCGAGAAGGCGTGGCGGGCCCGGCACCGGTACCGGCGGGACCTGGCGGGGTTCGGGACCTGGCTGTTCGCCATCGCGCGGAACGTGGCCATCGACCACTTCCGCGAGCGGCGGCCGCACGTGCCGCTCGAGGAGGCGGCCGAAGTGCCCGGGGGGCCGACCCCCGAGGAGCTGGCCGAGCGGCGCTCGGAGTTCGAGCGGCTCGGGCGGCTGCTCGGGAAGCTGCCGGAGCGCGAGCGCGAGCTGGTCGCGCTCAAGTACGGCGCGGGCCTGACCAACCGGGCGATCGCGAAAGCGACGGGACTCAGCGAATCCAACGTCGGCACCATCCTGCACCGCACCGTCGGGCAGCTGCGGGCCGCGTGGAACGAAGGGACATGACCATGGACGACCGCTTCCTGCACGAGCAGCGCCGCGAGCCGCGGCCCGGCTTCGCGCGCGAGCTGCGCGCGCGGCTCCGCGACGCCGAGCGCGACGCCGAGGTGCGCTCCGGATTCCGCCCGCACCCGGCCCTGGTGGGCGGGCTCGCCGCGGCGGCGCTCGCGGTGGCCTTCACGTTCCCCGCCGTGCGCGCGACCGCGCAGCAGGTGCTGGACCTGTTCCGCGTGCGCGAGTTCGCCGTGGTGCAGGTCGACGAGAGCCGCTTCGAGAAGCTCAAGGCGCGGCACTTCGACCCGCGGGCGATGTTCGGCGGCTCGCTCGAGACGCTCGAGGACCCGGGCCCGTCGCAGCGGTTCGCCGCCTCCGACGCGGCCGCGGCCGAGCGCGCCGCGGGTTTCGCGCCCCTGCGCCCGTCGCACCTCGCGCGCACGCTCGTGGCCGACAGCGTGTTCGTGCAGGGCGAGGGCCGCGTGCGCCTGACCGTGGACACGCGGCCCGTGCGCGAGCTGCTCGACGCGCTGGACGTGCGCGACGCGACGCTGCCGGCGGGGCTCGACGGCCGGCAGATCGAGGCGCTCGTGCACCCGGTCGTCGTGCAGACGTTCCGCGGCG
>CAZIXL010000733.1:0-2082 GCA_964542885.1 uncultured bacterium | reverse complement strand
CACCCGTCGTGCGCGCGCTGGCGGTGGGGCTCGTGACCGCGCTGCTGCCGTGCGGCTGGCTGTGGGTGTACGTCGCGACGGCGGCCGGCACCGGCAGCGCCGCGACCGGGGCGCTGGTGATGGCGGCCTTCTGGCTCGGGACGGTGCCGGTGCTGGCCGGCCTCGGGATCGCGGCGCAGCGCCTGATCGGCCCGCTGGGCCGGCGCCTGCCGATCGTGACGGCGGGCCTGCTGGTCGTGCTCGGCCTGGTCACGATCGGCGGCCACTTCCACATGGCGTCCGCGAAGGGAGGCCACTGCGCCAAGTGCGCGTCGGAGGCCCCCGTTGAGCGGCGCTGACGCCGGGGCTCCCGCCGCCGCGCTCGACGGCCGCCGCGACGCGACGCGCGTGGCCTGCGCCCACTGCGGGCTGACCGTGCCCGCGGGGCTCGCGGGCGAGGATCCCGCCTTCTGCTGCAACGGCTGCCGGACCGCGTGGGACGTGCTGCACGACTCGGGCCTCGCGCGCTACTACGACCTTTCGGAGCGGCGCAACGAGCGCGTCGAGGCGAGCGGGCGCTCGTTCGACGAGTTCGACCACCCGTCGTTCCACGCCCTGTGGGTGCGCGGCCTCGTGGGGGGGCTGTGCGAGACGGACCTGTACCTCGAAGGCGTGCACTGCGCGTCGTGCGTGTGGCTGGTCGAGCGGACGCCGCTCGCGGTCCCCGGCGTCGCGCGCGCCGAGCTGGACCTGGCGCGCGGCATCGTGCGCCTGGCGTGGGATCCGGCGACGACGCGGCTCTCGTCCGCGGCCCGGTTCCTCGACACGCTCGGCTACCGCCCGCACCCGTTCCGCGGCGGGCGCGCCGACCGGCTGCGCCGCGACGAGGATCGCGCCTCGCTCGTGCGCATCGGCGTCGCGGGCGCGCTCGCGATCAACGTCATGCTGCTCGCGGTCGCGCTCTACAGCGGCCAGTTCTCGGGCGCGGGGATGGAGGCCGGTTTCGAGCGCTACTTCCGCTGGCTGAGCCTGCTGCTCACGGTGCCGGCGCTGCTGTGGCCGGCGCGGCTCTTCTTCCAGGGCGCGCTGTCCTCGCTGCGCACGCGCACGCTGCACATGGACGTGCCGATCGCGATCGCGCTCGCGGCCGGGTTCGCGCGCGGGGCCGTGAACACGATCGCGGGGCGGGGCCCGATCTACTTCGACGGCGTCACCGCGCTCGTGTTCCTGCTGCTCGTCGGGCGCTTCCTGCAGACGCGCGCACAGCGCGCGGCGGCGGATTCGGCCGAACTGCTGCACGCGCTCTCGCCGTCGACCGCGCGCATCGTCGAGGACGGCGCCACCCGCGAGGTGCCGGCCGAGGCGCTCGTGCCCGGCATGCGCGTCGAGGTGCGCCACGGCGAGACCCTGCCGTGCGACGGCGTCGTCGAGTCCGGCGAGGCCCGGCTCGACCGCTCGCTGCTCACGGGCGAGTCGCGCCTGCAGGCGACGGGCGAGGGCGACGAGGTCTTCGCCGGGACGGTCGTGCACGGGGCCACGCTGCGCGTGCGGGTCGAGACGGCGGGCGAGTCGACGCGCGTCGCGCGGTTGCTGTCCGACGTCGAGCGCAGCGCGGCGCGTCGCGCGCCGGTCGTGCGCGCGGCGGACCGGCTCGCCGGCTGGTTCGTGGCGGCGGTGCTCGCGCTGGCGGCGGTGACCTGGTGGGCGTGGCACGGCGCGGATCCCGCGCGCGCGTTCGACCACGCCGTGGCGCTGCTCGTCGTGACCTGCCCGTGCGCGCTGGCGCTCGCGACGCCGCTCGCGATCACCGTCGCCGTGGGGCGCGCCGCGCGCGGCGGTATCCTCGTGCGCGGTGGCGACGCGCTCGAAGCGCTCGCGAAGCCGGGCGTGCTCGTGCTCGACAAGACGGGCACGCTGACCGAGGGCCGCACCTCGCTCGCCGAATGGGCGGGCGACGAGCGCGTGCGCGGCGCGGTGCTCGCGCTCGAGCGCCACTCGGCCCATCCGCTCGCGGCCGGCTTCGCCGCGGCCTGGCCCGGGGTGGACGAGCCGCCGGCGGCGAACGTCGCGAGCACGACCGGTGGCGGGCTCGAGGGCGACGTC
>CAZIXL010000732.1:0-2082 GCA_964542885.1 uncultured bacterium | reverse complement strand
CTGCTCGAACGCTTGCGGTCGCCGCACGGCGAGGCCGCGCCGACGCCGATGACGTACGTGTTGATGGCCGGGTAGCTGATGGTGGACTTGTTCTCGTTGCCGGTCGCCGCGAGGATCACGCAGCCCGCGTTGTACGCGTACAGGATCGCCGCGTCGGTCGCCGCGTCGCTCGAGATGGCCGCGCCGAGGCTCATGCTGATGACGTTCGCGCCGTGGTCCGCGGCGTAGTAGAGCGCGTTCTGGATCGACGAGAACGCCATCGTGCCGGCGCTGTTCGCGACCTTGAGCGGCATGATGCTGCAGCCCGCCGCGATGCCGCACGAGCCGAGCGAGTTCCGCAGGCTGGCGGCGACGCCGGCGCACGCGGTGCCGTGGCCGGGCGAGGACGAGTTGTCGTCGGGGTTCGAGTCGTTGTCGCCGTAGTCGTAGCCCGTGACCTGGAGCAGGTCCGGGTGCCCGGCTTCGACACCGCTGTCGATGATCGCGATGATCACCGAGCTCGAGCCGTAGCCCTGCGAGCCGTCCCACGCGGCCTGCGCGTTGGTGTCGAAGCCCACCGTGCCGACGGGCGAGCCGGTCTCGTGGTTGAAGTTCGTCCAGTTGTAGCTGAGCAGCTGGCCGGTGTTGTTGTGGCCCCAGTGGATCGAGTAGAGCGGGTCCGCCGGCACGGCGGCCGGGAACGCGATCCAGTCGAGCGACACGGCCTCGACCTCGGGCAGGGCCGCCAGGCGCTCGGCGGCCACGGCGGCGTCGGTCGTGCCGTCGAGGTCCACGCGGAGCCAGCGGTCGACGCCGAGGTGCTGCGCCATCTCGACGTTCTCGGGCTCGATGTAGGCGCGCGAGACGGCCGAGGCGCCACTGGCCGCGAGTGCCTGGTCCACGCCGGTCAGGCCGAGATCGACCATGCGCGAGGGCTGCGCGTAGCGCAGGCCGAACGTGCGCTGCGAGACTTCAACGGCCTCGGGCGTGAGCTTGACGAGCACGCGGTCGGGGACGTAGGCGGCGGCGCGCGGCGCGTCGGGCTGGAAGCCCTTCTGCACCGGCGCCCATGCGACGGTCGGGGGGAGCTGTGCTGCCCGGGCCGAGAACCCGGGAATCGCGAGGAGCAGGGCGAGAAGGACGAGAGCACCGAGACGACTGGGGGATCGCTTCATGGTGTTCCTCCGTGTGCGCTGCGTACGGCGGGGGGATGTCGAGAGGGGCCTCCTGCGTTGCCAGTGGGTGACCCGCGACGGACGCCGTTCTCGGCGGGCGCCTGCGAGGGCCGCCGCGGTAGATACCACGGATGTCAATGCGATGTCAGCCTGAATCTCGCAAGAACGCAAAGATTGCGGCTGTCGGTCCTGACAACGTTTACATCCTGGGGCGGCCGCGGCTCGCGGCCTCGAGTCGGCCGGCGGTGCGGGACGCTCGCGGGCCCGAAGCGCGACGGCGCCCCCCTGCCGGGAGGCGCCGTGACGGTGTCTTCTGAATGCGTCGGTGATGGGCGGGCGCGGGCTGCCCGCGACGCCTAGAACGCCGCGAGCTCGCGGATGGCCCTCGCGATGCCGTCCTTCTGCGGCAGGATCGCGTCCTCGAGCCTGGGCGCGTAGGCGACCGGCGTGTCGAGCGCGCCAATGCGCCGCACGGGCGCGTCGAGGTCCATGAAGCACTCGCTCGCGATGCGGGCGGCGACTTCGGCGCCGAAACCGCAGAAGAGCGTGTCCTCGTGCGCCACGATCACGCGGCCGGTCTTCGCGACCGACTTCGCGATGCTCTCGAAGTCCAGCGGCTGCATGGTGCGCAGGTCGAGCAGTTCGACGTCGATGCCTTCGTCGGCCAGCTCCTGCGCGGCCAGGTAACTGCGCTGCACCAGCGCGCCGTACGTGACCACGGTCACGTCGTGGCCGGGGCGCACGATCCGCGCGCGGCCGAACGGCACCGTGTAGTCGGGACCCGGGTAGGGCTCCTTGGCGTAGGGCTGGCGGTACAGGTGCTTGTGCTCGAGGAACAACACGGGGTCCTCGCTGCGCAGCGCCGTGCGCAGCAGGCCGGCCGCGTCGCTCGCGCAGCTCGGCAGCACGACGCGCAGGCCGGGGCAGT
>CAZIXL010000731.1:0-2091 GCA_964542885.1 uncultured bacterium | reverse complement strand
CTCCCGAGCCGCGCTCGAGCCGCACGAAGTAGACACCGCGCGCGGCGCGCCGGCCCGCGTCGTCGGCGCCGTCCCAGGCGAGGTCGTACTCGCCCGGAGCGAACGTGCGATCGGCCAGAGTCCGCACGAGCCGGCCCGCCACATCGTAGAGCCGGATGCGCACGCGGTCACCGACCGAGACGCCGACGCGGACGTGCGCGTTGGCCGTGCGCGCGAGGCTGTTGCCGATCCTCAGGAAATCGGTGAACGGGCCGGGTGAGCCATCGGGCGGCACGTCCAGGCGGCACGGGTACCACCAGGGATCGCAGCCTCCGGGACAGGCGTAGGACGGAAGGACCCAGCACTGCGCTCCCATGACCGAGTTGTACATGTTGTTGGCGTACAGGAAGCGGCCATACGACGCCTCGCAGTAGCAGGTCCAGAGGCGGGCGATGTCCCAGCCCTCCGTGTACGCCACCCAGTTGCGGGAGGCCGCGGCGTTCGCGGGCTTGAACACCGAGGCGACGTACGGGCCGTCCGAGCCGACGTTCTCGTAGTAGGTCGCGTCTCGCGCCTCGGTGATGGCGGGATTGCGCTGCAAGAGATCGTTCGAGTACGCGCAGCTGTTGCCGAGGCCGTAGAAATCGCCGTTCGAGGTGATGACGTTCGTCGTGAGCAGGTCGGCGCAGTCGTTGGTGTTGTTCGACACCGACTGGTACGACCCGTTGCGGAGCGTGAGGCCGAGCTTCGTCGACACGAACAGGCCGTGCGAGGCGTTCTGCCCGTTGAGCAGGTCCTCGTCCTGCACGAAGCCGTCGCCCCCGATGTACAGGCCGCGCGGCGGCTGCGTGCTGTTGGGGGAGCTGCCCGTGAGGAAGTCGTTCAGCATCGCGATGTCGTTCTGGGACTTGTCGAAGAACGGGCCGGTCAGCCCCGAGTTCAGGTCGCCGGAGAGAAGCGTGACCACGCGGTAGAACCGCCGCAGCATCTCGGGCGTCGGAGCGGTGCGCGCGAACCGGCCGGCGAGGCCGCCCATCGCGGCGCGGTTCGCCAGCCGCGCCCCGATGCTCACCGCGCCTTCGGCGCCGGATTCCGCGGCGCGCACGCCGTACAGGTCCCACGTCGTGCCCGGCTGCTGGTTCTTGCCGTAGACCGGGTACGCCGCCAGGTCCGCCAGCCTGGCGCCGGGAAGCGCGGGCGCGTGCCAGCCGTTGTGCGCGCCGTACTTGCTGGGAGCCGTGCCCCCGAGGGAGTCCATCACCGAGACGAACACCCTCTCGTCGCCCCGCCGGTCGTTCCAGTCCAGGTACAGCATGCAGGCCATGCCGGCCCCGCCGAACGCCGTGTCCTTCCAGCGATCCGGCAGCACGCCGAACTGCTGCCAGCGGTGCGCATCGAGGCTGGCTTCGCCGGGCTGGGCCGTGGCGAGCGTATCGGGAACGAGCCCATACGTGCGCGAATCGGCGCACGCCGACTTGCGGTAGAAGTACTGGACGTGCGAGCCGGGCGTGAGCAGCCCGTCGGGGATGATCTTGGTGAACTCCTTCGTCGTCGTGCTGCCGTCCCAGCCGCTGCGTTCGGGCGGCGCCGCCGCGAGCCAGGCGGGCACGGTCCCGTCGCACACGATGTTCCCGCCCTCCGCGGGTCCCGCCGTGTCCACGAGGAAGCAGCGGAACTTCGCGATGCCGAGCGTCGCGAACTTCGGGTCGGCCTCGTGCAGCATGTTCGCGTACAGGCCCGGCTGGAGCCCCGTGCCCACGCGGCCCGCGAACGGGAACACGTTCGACTCGGCGGTGTCGCAGCGGGCCGAGTTCCAGGTCAGGTGGTCCCACCGCGTATGGCCGAAGTGAGTTCCACCGGCGAACGGCCCGGGATCGGCGATGTACTCGCCCCAGAACGAGCCGTCACCGGGCGCGACGACGTTGCCCTGCACCGACGGCACGTCGAGCAGCTGCATGGCCGCGGTGGGCGGAAACGTGCGCGGCGGCGACGTCGCGTAGTTGCCGGGCCCGGGCAGGATCCGGAACACCAGGTCGAGCCGCGTGGCATGGCCGAGCACGGGGTCGGCCGGTCCCGTCACGTCGCGGGCCGCGATCAGCACGGTGTCGGGCT
>CAZIXL010000730.1:0-2094 GCA_964542885.1 uncultured bacterium | reverse complement strand
GGTTGAAGTCGGCGAGGTCCTTCTCGAGCAGCGCCTTCAGCGTCGCGAGCTGCGCGTCCACCTGCGTCGCCAGGTCGTCGTACACCTGCACGGCCTGGTCGGTGGGTCTCGCATCGGCGGCATCCACGGTGCCCGACAGCAAGCTGAGCTTGTTGTCGAGCTTGATCGGGTAGTTGAGCGGGTCCTGGTTGCTGCGGTTCTTCGTCTGGTACAGGGCCTCCTCGACGTCGGTCAGCTTCTTCCGCAGCGCCTTCGCCGCGGCCGCGACCGTCGAGTCCTTCGGGTCGGCCGCCTTCGCGCGGTCGACCGCCGCCTGCAGCTGGTCGCGCACCTCGCGCAGGCGCGTGATCGCGTCGTGCGAGGCGGTGATCTTGTCGCGGATCTTCGCGTGCAGGTCGTAGCGCGCCTGGTAGTCGGCGGCCGTCGTCGCGAGCCGCGGGTCCTTGCGCACCTCGAAGCTCACGACCTGCGTGCGGCCGGCGGCCGTGAGCCGCGCCTGGTACGTGCCGGGCACGACGAGCGGGCCATCGAGGCCACCGCCCCACAGGATCACGCCCTTGAAGCGCGAGGCCTCCTCGCCGCGCAGGTCCCACGTGAAGCGGTTGAGACCGGCCTTCGCCGGGAGTTTCGCGGGGCCGCGCCGGCGGCCGAAGCCCTCCTCGCCTCCGCCCGCACCGCCCGCGCCACCTTCGCCGCGCTCGTGGTTCGAGAACTTGCGCAGCACGGTGCCCGAGCCGTCGAGGATCTCGAGCGTGACGTCGTCCTTCTCGCCGGCCTCGTTCGCGAGCCGGTAGTAGAAGGTCGCGCCGGCCGGCGGGTTCTCGCCCAGGCCGTCGCGCGAGCCGAAGCCGCCGCCACGGCCGAACAGGTAGGCGGGCGTCGGCGTGAAGAGCCAGGCGGCGGCCGACATCGCCTCGGCGCTCGCCTGCCGCAGCGGGCCCAGGTCGTCGAGGATCCAGAACGCGCGGCCCTGCGTGGCCGCGACCAGCGCGTCGTCCTTCACGACCAGGTCGGTCACGGGCACGAGCGGCAGCGCGCCCTTCGCCTCGCCGGCCGGATCCGCCAGGTCGGGCACGAGGCCCGGGCGGTTGACGCGCAGCGGGCGCCAATGCGTCCCCTCGTCGGTCGAGAACCACAGGCCCGTCTCGGTGCCGGCGTACAGCAGGCCCTCGCGCACCGGGTCCTCGCGCACGACGCGCACGAACCCGCCGTCGGCCGGCAGGTCGCCGGCGATCGAACGCCACGTGCGGCCGTAGTCGTGGGTGACGTACGCGTAGGGCTTGAAGTCGTCCAACCGGTAGCGGTGCGCCGCCACGTACGCGGTGCCGTCCGCGTGATGCCCCGGATCGATCATGTTGATCGTCGCCCACTCGGGCAGCCCCGGCGGCGTGACCTTCTGCCAGGTCTTCCCCGCGTCGCGCGAGACGTGCACGAGGCCGTCGTCCGAGCCCACCCACAGCACGCCCTTCTCGCGGGCGGATTCCGCCATCGAGAAGATCGTGCAGAAGTATTCGACGCTCGTGTTGTCCTGCGTGATCGGGCCGCCCGAGGAGACGAGCTTCGCGGGATCGTTGCGCGTGAGGTCGGGGCTGATCACCTCCCAGTGCTGGCCCTCGTTGGTCGAGCGGTGCAGGACGTTCGAGCCCGCGTAGAGCGTGTTCGGGTCGTGCGGCGAGACCACGATCGGGAAGGTCCACTGGAAACGGTACTTCGCGCCCTCGGCGCCGTAGCCCATCGGGTTGTCGGGGTACGGGTTGACGTCGCGCTCCTGCTCGGTGCGGTGGTCGTAGCGCGTGAGGTAGCCGTCGTAGGAGCCCGCGTAGACGACATCGGGTTCGCCCGGCTTGGGCGCGATCCAGCCGCTCTCGCCGCCGCCCACGTCGTACCAGTCGGTGCGCGCGATGCCGAAGCCGGCGGTGCGGCTGGCGATGCCAACCGTCGTGTTGTCCTGCTGCGCACCGTAGACGCGGTACGGGAACGCGTCGTCGGTGACCACGTGATAGAACTGCGCGGTCGGCTGGTTGTCGAGGCTCGTCCACGACAGGCCGCCGTCGTTCGAGACGATCGCGCCGCCGTCGCTGCCCTCGATCATGC
>CAZIXL010000729.1:0-2095 GCA_964542885.1 uncultured bacterium | reverse complement strand
CGGCTCGGGCGCGTCGGCCGCGCGCGCCGCAGGCGCCGCGGCGGCGCTCGCCGCGCGGTCCGCGGGCCTGGTCGTCGCCTCGCGGCGTTCGGCGCGCCGCTCGATCCGCGGGTCCGCGCCCGTCTTCGCGAGGCCGAGGAAGTTCGCGAGCCGAGAACCGCCGCGCTTCGCCCGGGGCGCGCCGCCCGTCGCCTCCGCTTCGATCTCGGTTTCGAGGCGCGTGGCCGCGTCCTCGAAGAACTCGTCGCCCGGGTCGTGCGCGAGCAGGCGCACGAGCGCCGCGTCCACGCGCGCGAGCCGCTCGCGGCGCTCGGTGCACGCCTCGCACGCCGACAGGTGCCGACGCACGAGTTCGAGCGAGACGCCGAACAGCGCGTCGTCGAGCGAGGCCGAGAGCTGCTGGGGCGTGAGGTGCTTCATGCGGCGTCCTCGCGCGGTTCTGCGGGCAGCGCCGTCGCGAGGCGCTCGCGCACGCCCGCGAGCCGGTGCATCACGTGGCCGACCTGCGTCTCGGTCAGGTTTCCGAGCGCGGCGTAGTGCAGCTGCTCGACGAGCCGGAGCGCGAGCAGCATCTGCTCATCGGGGCCGAGATCGGCGTACGCGCGCAGCACCGCGGGATCGAGCGTCGCGGCTTCGGGCGGGTACGACGGGTCGTTCCACGCCTCGCCGTTCGGGCGCACGCGCGCGGCGAACGACGGCTGGTCTCCCGCGCGCCGGCGCTGTCGCGTCACGGCGAGGTTGCGCGCGATGCGCGCGAGCCACGGGAAGAACGGCCGGCCGACCGGCAGGTGGCGCAGCCCGCGCCACGCGTGAAGGGCGGACTCGTGCGCGAGATTCGCCGCGGCCGAGTGCTCGCGCGTGAACGCGAAGCACAGCCGGTAGAGCGGACGCTGGTACTCGCGCAGCAGCTCGAAGAACGCCGGACGGTCGCCCTTCTGCGCCAGCAGCACGAGACCCGCTTCTCGACCGGACTCCATCCAGGGTCCGGGGTTCACCGGAGCGTCCATATTCCGGGTTCCTCTCCACGCCTTTCGCCGCACGCT
Source organism: uncultured bacterium (assembly GCA_964542885.1). Classification (GTDB taxonomy): domain Bacteria; phylum Eisenbacteria; class RBG-16-71-46; order RBG-16-71-46; family RBG-16-71-46; genus CAIXRL01. The sequence continues at coordinate 1,052 of CAZIXL010000729.1, read as the reverse complement.
CGAACACCCCACGGGCCGAGACCCGCGGGCGGAGACCTGCCGAGATCGTTTTCGGCCGCGCGGGCCGAGGCTTAGAGGGGGAATTGCCGCCCCGCCCCGGCCGCCGCCGGTGCCGGGTCATTTCGTCCCGGCCACCGGCGACCCGTAACCCCTGTGCGCCCCGGCCGGTTTTCGCGTTTAGGGAAGTGAGAGGGGGCCGGAACGGGTCGCGCACCGAGGGCGCGTGATCTTTTCGACGGGCGCCTTGTCGAAGGGGACTCAGGGAGTCCCGCCGCGTCGGAGGGCGGGGCCCGGGCCTCCCCCCGGCAGGCGGAGCGAAGGCTCCGCCGCCGCGCCGACGGCATGGGCCGGCGCGGACGGAACGAGGCGCGGCCCTCTCGAATGTTGCGCCGGTAGCGAGGTGCGTTGCCCGCGGTGGGGCGGGCGACGCCCTCCGCCGGCGCAGCTGCTATTGCACGCGGACCTGGAACGTCACGCTGCCCGAGCCGCCCGGAAGCAGCGTGCCCGAGAGCGTCCACTGGACGACGCCCGTTCCGCCCGGCGCCGGCGCCGCCGAGACCACGCAGCCCGTGAGTCCGCCGCCGAGCGCGCCGCAGCCCGCGCCGAGGAACACGGTGTAGGCGGGGGTCGCGTCCTGGACCACGATCGCGGACAGCGGCTCGGGCCCGGGATTCGTGTAGGTGATCGTGTAGGTGAGCGCATCGCCCGGCAGCGCGGACGCGCTGCTCACGGACTTCGTCAGCTGGAGTCCGCCCGAGGTCGCGATCGTCGTCTGATCGAGCAGCACCGCGTCGGCCGAGAGCGGCGGCGCCGCGCCCGAATAGTCGAAGCTCGCCCGCACCGTGAGCTGCTCGCCCGCGCCCGCGGTCGCGCCTGCCGGGCTCTGGTGCCGCACGATCACGCACGCGCTCTGGCCCGCGAGCAGCGCGAGCGGCGCCGTGATCTCGGGCTCGCCGGGCTCGAGCACGCCGTCGCAGTCGAGATCGCGCCACACGCTCGCCGACCAGCCCGGGATCGCCGGCACCGGCGCGCCGCTCGTCGAGAAGGCGAGC
>CAZIXL010000728.1:0-2096 GCA_964542885.1 uncultured bacterium | reverse complement strand
GGGGCGGCCGCGGTAGCGCGCCCCGAGCGCGTGCGCGGCGTCGTCGACGATCGCCAGCCCGTGCCGGTCGGCCAGGCGCTGGAGCGCGTCGTACTCGCACGGGTGCCCGCCGTAGTCCACGGTCAGGATCGCGCGCGTGCGCGGAGTGATCGCGGCCTCGACCGCGGCCGGGTCCAGGTTGAGCGTGTCCGGCTCGACGTCGACCAGCACCGGCGTCGCGCGAACGTGCTCGATCACGTTCACGGTCGCCGCGAAGGTGTAGGTCGAGGTCACGATCTCGTCGCCGGGCCCGAGCCCCAGCGCTTCGAGCGCCAGGTGCAGCGCGCCGGTGGCGCTGTTGACCGCGACCGCGTGCTTCGCGCCCGAGAGCGCGGCGATGCGCGTCGCCAGTTCCTGCGTCTTCGGGCCGGTGGTGATCCAGCCCGACTCCAGCGATTCCAGGACGAGCTGTTTCTCGCGCTCGCCGATCCACGGCACGGCGATGGGCAGGAACTGCTCGCGCACCGGCGCGCCACCCTGCGACGCCAGCCGCCCGGGCGCCGAAGCGCGGAAGTCGGGATCGTTCACGACGGCAGTCTAATGCGCGCGCGCGACGCGACGCCACTGCGAAGCGCGCTCCCGCGCGCCTGAGACGAAGGACCTCCCCCGATGATCCTTCGCCCCGCCTTCCGGATCCCGGCCACGGCTCGCGCGGCTTCGCGCACGCGGCCGGTCCACACCCTCTTCCTCCTCCATTCCCCCCTGGCACCGGTCCACCGGCCGGGCCCTTCGTCGCACGCACTCGATCCCCCCGCCGGCCGCGCGCCGGAGCAGCGCCCACCGGGCGGGGTGCCCCCACAGGAAAGACCATGAAGATCCTCGTCACGGGCGCCGCCGGCTTCATCGGCGTGCGGCTCGTCCACCGCCTCCTCGGCGACGGCCACGAGGTCGTCGCGCTCGTCCGCACGCCGCGCGGAGAGCTTCGCCTGCCGCGCCCCCGCCTCACGGTGATGCGGGGGGACATGACCGACCGCGCCTCGCTCGAGGCGGCTGTCCAGGGCTGCCGCGTGGTCGTGCACCTGGCCAACGCGACCGCCGTCACCGACTGGAACCGGGCCCGCGCGATCAACGTGGACGGCACGCGCGCGCTGCTCGAGGCCGCGAAGCGCGCGGGCGTCGAGCGCGTCGTGTTCACCTCCACGCTGTCGGCGCTGCGCGAGCAGCGCGGGCCGTACGGCCAGACGAAGCTCGAGGCCGAGGTCGTCGTGCGCCAGTCCGGGGTGCCGTTCGTGATCCTGCGGCCGTCGCTCGTCTACGGCGCGCACGGCATCGGGCTCGTCGCGAACCTCGCCGCCTACCTGCGCGGCCTGCCGGCGGTGCCGGTGATCGGCGACGGGCGGATCGAGCTGGACCCGATCCACCTGGGCGACGTGAACGAGATCGTCGTGCAGTGCCTGACGCGCGACGACGTGCTCGGCAAGGCCTACGACCTGCTCGGGCCGGACCGCGTGACGTTCGACGGGTTCCTGGACCGGCTGTCGGCCGAGATCGGCGTGAAGAAGCCGTACGTGCACCTGCCCGGCGGCCCGATGCTGCTGGCCGCGAAGGTCGCCACGAAGCTGCTCGCGAAGCCGCCGATCACCGAGGACAACGTGCTCGGCCTGACTTCGCCGGCGAAGGTCGACCGCGAGGCCGCGTTCCGCGACTTCCCGATCCACTGGACGCACCTCGACCAGGGCCTGCGCGACGTGCTCGAGGAGCCCGACCCGGGCGACGAGGGCCCGGCGGCGCCCGGCCGCCCCGGCCTGCCCGTGGCGCCCGGCATGGACGCGATGGCGCGGCCCGCGAAGCCGGTGCGCGCCGCGGTCGTCGGCCTCGGCAAGCTGGGCCTCGCGCACACCGCGGTGCTCTCGATGGTGCCCGGCGTGCGGATCGTGGGCCTGACCGACACGCTCCCCGCGGGCGGCAAGAGCGTGCGCGGGATGGGATTCCTGGCCCCGTTCTACCCGACGCTCGAGCAGTTGCTGGCCGAGGCGAAGCCCGACGCGGTGTGGGTGTGCACGCCGCCGCACGCCCACGAGCCCGTGGCGCGGGCGTGCGTCGAGGCCGGCGCGGCG
>CAZIXL010000727.1:0-2097 GCA_964542885.1 uncultured bacterium | reverse complement strand
AGCGTGCACGCGCACGACGGCAGGATGCGGTCCGGCGTGGTGGTCGCGAGGATGATCTGGTCCACGTCCTTCGGGTCGACCTTCGCCATCGAGAGCGCGCGCTGGCACGCGATGAGCGCCAGGTCCGACGACGCCTGGTCGGGCGCCGCGATGCGGCGCTCGCGGATGCCGGTGCGCTCGACGATCCACTCGTCGGAGGTGTCGACCAGCTTCTCGAGGTCGCGGTTCGTCAGGACCCGCTCGGGCACGTACATGCCCGTGCCGGTGATGGTGGTGCCCCGGAAGGCGTCAGGCCGCCGTGACGTCGTCACTGAGGATCTCCTCGCGGATGTGCTCGTTCACGCGCTGCTCGACGAACTTGGTCATCGTACGGATCGCGCTGAAGAACGCCTTCCTGCCGCTCGCGCCGTGGCCGATGAAGCAGACCCCGTTCACGCCCATGAGCGGCACCGCGCCGTACTCCTCCCAGTCCAGCCGGCCGCGCAGGCGGCGCAGCGCCGGGAGCATGAAAAGCGCACCGAACATGGCCAGCGGGTCGCGCTTCGCCTCGGCCTTCATGGCGCCCGTCAGGAACGAGGCCGCGCCCTCGGCGGTCTTGAGCAGCACGTTGCCCGTGAACCCGTCGGCCACGATCACGTCGCAGGTGCCCTTGAACAGGTCGCGCCCCTCCACGTTGCCGATGACGTTCAACTGCCGGGCCGCGCGCAGGAGCGGCAGCGTTTCCTGCACGAGCTGGTTGCCCTTCGAGTCCTCTTCCCCGATGGACAGCAGGCCCACCCGGGGATTCTCGCGGCCGAACAGGTAGCGGGCGTAGCAGGAGCCCATGTGCGCGAACTGCACCAGGTACTGCGGCTTGACCTCGGCATTCGCGCCCACGTCGAGGACGATCGTGCCTTCGCGCTCGTTCGGGATGAACGCGGCCAGCGCGGGACGCGACACCCCTTCGATGCGCCCGAGGCCCAGGAGTGCCGTGGCGACCACGGCGCCCGTGTTCCCGGCGCTGAAGATGGCGTCGAGCCGGCGCTCCTTGTGGAGCTGCGTCAGCACGCCGAGCGAGGTGTCGGCGCGGCGGGCGACGGCGGCCGCCTTCGCGCCCATCTCCACCTTGCCGGCGGCGTGCACGATCTCGATCGGAAGGCGGTCGGCACCGGCGCGCTGCAGCGCGGCCCGGATCTCGGCTTCGTCGCCGACCAGCGTCAGCGCGAAGCGCCCGGGGTATTCGCGCAGCGCAAGCGCCACGCCTTCGGCCACCGGTCCGGGGCCGAAGTCGCCTCCCATCGCATCAATCCCGATGCGCGGGACGGGTGACATGGTCGTTCGATCGCCGCCTACTGCTCGCGCGGCGCGACGATCTCCTCACCGTGGTAGTACCCGCAGCTCGGGCAGATGCGGTGCGGCTGGCGCGGCGAGCCGCAGTGGCTGCACACGTTCAGGCCCGGCTTGCGGAGCTTCCACCCCGTGCGGCGCTTCTTGCCGCGCGTGGACGAGTGTCGCCGCTTCGGAACCGCCATGGTCTCTTCCTCCTGCTTGGTGCCCGGAACCTACCGGAAGCGTGGCCTCACCGTGCGCAGCCGCACGGGCCGAGGTTCAGGTCGGCGCCACACTTCGGGCAGAGCCCCGGGCAGTCCTCCCGGCAATGGGGAGTGATGGGCAACTCGAGCAGCAGCAGCTCGCGAACGCTCTCGCGCAGGTCCAGCCGCCGCCCGTCGTGGAACAGCATGTAGTCGTCCCGCTCGAGGTCCTTCTCCTCGGCGGCACTCGCGCTTCCCCTTCGATCCGCGAAGGCCGTGAACGGCGCCGTGACGACCCGGTCGAACTCGCGCAGGCAGCGCACGCACTCGAGGTGGACCGTCGAGGACACCTCGCCCCGAACGGTCACGCGGTCGCCGGACCTCTCGACGCGGAGCGAGCCGCGGGCCGTGCCGCGCCACTCCGAAACGGGAAGCCCGACCTCCACGGCCGGCACTTCGATCTCCACCCGGTCGAGGTGGGGTCTCAGGGTGGCCAGATCGAGGACGAAGTCGCTCATTAACGAACGAGTCGGCGCGAGGCCGACCCCCAGAAGCGGGCGCAAGCTAGCACAGGCCCTTCGCTTTC
>CAZIXL010000726.1:0-2098 GCA_964542885.1 uncultured bacterium | reverse complement strand
GTGTTCGTCGCCCGCCAGCCGATCTTCGACCGGCACTCGCGCACCGCCGGCTACGAGATCCTCTACCGGCGCACGGCCGACAACCGCTACGACGCGACCGACCACGACGCGGCGAGTGCGACCAGCATCGAGCAGGGCCTGGCCGCTTTCGGCTTCGACTTCCTGGTCGGCGACCGCCGCGCGTTCGTCAACCTGACGCGCGAGGCGCTGGTGCGCGAGTACTGGCGGCTGCTGCCGCGCGAGCGGACGGTGGTCGAGCTGCTCGAGACCATCGCGCCCGACGCCGAGGTGATCGCCGCCTGCCGCGCGCTGCGCGCCGAGGGCTACACGCTCGCGCTGGACGACTTCGCGGGCAAGCCCGCCTCGCAGGCGCTGCTGCCGTTCGCCGACGTGGTCAAGGTGGACCTGCGCCTGTGGCCGGCGGGGTTCGAGCCCGCGACGGTCGCGTCGCTGCGCGCGGGCAGCCGCAGGCTGCTCGCCGAAAAGGTCGAGACGCGCGAGGAGAACCAGCGCGTGCTCGCCGCCGGCTACGACCTGGTGCAGGGCTTCTACTACTGCAAGCCGCAGATGATCGAGACCCGCGACCTGCCGCCCTCGCGGCTCGCGCAGCTGCGCTTCCTCACCGAGGTCATGCGCGAGGACGCGTCGTTCGAGAGGCTCGAGCAGGTCTTCCGCGAGGACGTCGCGCTCACCATGCGGCTGCTGCGCTACCTCAACTCGGCCGCGTTCGGCTGGCGGCACGAGATCCCGTCGCTGCGGCACGCGCTCGCGCTGATGGGCCTCGGGCCGCTGCGCAAGTGGGCGTCCATGATGGGCGTGCTGTCGCTCAGCGAGGGCCAGGCGCCCGAGCTGGCGGTCACCGCCCTCTCGCGCGCGCGTTTCGCCGAACGGCTGGGCCCGCCCGCCGGGCTCGCGCAGCAGGAGCTGGACCTGTTCCTCGGCGGCATGCTGTCGGTCGTCGACGTGATGGTCGGCCGCCCGATCCAGGAGGTGCTCGAGAACCTCGCCGTGCCCGGGTCCGTGCGGGACGCGCTCGTCGAGGGGCGCAGCCCCATCGCGCCGGTGCTGGACCTGGTCACCACGTACGAGCGCGGCGACTGGAGCCGCGTCGACGCCGCGCGCAGCAGGCTCGGGCTGGACGGCCGCGTGCTCGACGACGCCTACGTCGGCGCCCTGCAATGGGCGGAGGCGACGACGCGGGTGTAGCCTTGCCGCCCATGGCGACGGTCCCGGCGGCTTCCCCGACACGCGACGCGCTGCGCGCCCGTGCGCTGCGGCTCGAATACTTCTCGCTCGCCTGGAACGTGGTCGAAGGCGTGGTCGCCGTGGCCGCGGCGCTCGCGGCCGGCAGCGTGGCGCTGCTCGGCTTCGGGCTCGACAGCTTCGTCGAGAGCGCCTCCGCGATCGTGCTCGTGTGGCGGCTGCGAACCGAGACGGCCGCGCACGACCGGGAGGCGATCGCCCGGCTCGATGCGCGGGCCCACCGGCTGGTCGGCGCGTCGCTCTTCCTGCTCGCCGCCTGGGTGGCGGGCGACGCCGCCTGGACGCTGTGGCGGCGCGCGCGGCCGGAGGTGAGCGTTCCGGGCATCGCGATCACGTCGGTCTCGATCGTGCTCATGATGTGGCTCGCGCGGGCCAAGCGCCGCGCGGCGGCGGCGCTCGAGAGCCGCGCGCTCGCCGCCGACTCGTTCCAGACCACCGCGTGCTGGTGGCTGTCGGTCGTGACGCTCGCCGGCATCACGCTCAACGCCGCCTTCGGCTGGTGGTGGGCGGACCCGGTCGCCGCGCTCTCGATGATCGTCTTCATCGTGCGCGAGGCGCGCGAAGCCTGGCGCGGCGAGGACTGCGGCTGCCACGGCTCGTGCGCGGCCGACGGGGCCGCGCACGAAGGCTGAGCCGGTCCGCTACCGCGTCACCACCACGCGCGCCGTGAGAGCCTCGGTGCCGCGCTCGACGCGGGCGAAGTACAGGCCCGGCGCGAGCGACGCCGTGCCGCCGATCGTCCACTCGCGCGCGCCGGCCTCGAGCGTGAACGTCTCGCGCGCGACGGCACGGCCCGTGACATCGGCGAGCAGCAGTCGCGCCTCGCCGGTGCCCG
>CAZIXL010000725.1:0-2099 GCA_964542885.1 uncultured bacterium | reverse complement strand
GCGTTCAGCATCTTCTACATGATGGTCAACATCGGCTCGTTCACCGGCAAGACCATCGTGGCGCCGATCCGCATCCAGATGGGCGTCGAGAACGTGCCGTACTTCTCGGCGGTCGCCGCGCTCGCGGGGTTCCTCGTCATCCTCTTCACGTTCTTCCCGCGCGAGGACGGGCGCGAGCGCCCGCGCAGCATCGGCGAGACGCTGGGCGGCATGCTGACCGTGATGAGCAACGCGCGCTTCACCGCGCTCATCCTGATCACCGCCGGCTTCTGGGCGATCCAGGGCCAGCTCTACGCGTCGATGCCGGACTACGTGATCCGCATGGCGGGCGAGACGTACAAGCCCGAGTGGTATGCGAACGTGAACCCGCTCGTCGTGGTGCTGAACGTCGTCTGGGTCACGCAGCTCGTGCGCACGTGGGCGCCGGCGACGGCGATCACGGTCGCGATGGTGCTCATTCCGCTCTCCTCGCTCGCCATGGCGACCTCGCACCTGTTCGCCGGGAACGTGAACGTGCTGGGCGCGTCCGTGCACCCGATCACGCTCATGATGGTGATCGGCATCGCGATCCAGGGCTTCGCCGAGTGCTTCCTGAGCCCCAAGTACCTCGAGTTCGCCTCGAAGCAGGCGCCCCCGGGGCGCGAGGGCCTGTACCTGGGCTACGCGCACATGAACACGTTCTTCGCGTGGCTCTTCGGCTTCATCTTCGCGGGCTACCTGCTCAAGGCCTTCTGCCCCGACCCCTCGAGCCTGCCGGCCGACGTGCAGGCGCAGCACACGGCCTGGCTCGCGGGCCAGGCGGCGATGCCCGCGGCGTACGCGCACGCCTACTACCTCTGGTACGCGTTCGCGGGGGTCGGCGCGATCTCGCTGGTCGCGATGCTCGTGTTCACGGCCGTCACCCGCGCCGCCGACGCGAAGCGCCCGAAGGCGGCCTGAGTCCCGGGGCGGGCGGCCGCCGGCCGCCCGCTCCCCACTTGCCGCCGGGCTCCCCCGCACGGTTTACTCACCCGCACTTCCCGACCCGGTGATCCCCCCAACGCGGGAGCCTCCGATGGACGAACGCGAACTCATCTACGACTGGAACGAGCACGGGGAGCGGTGGGACACGCCGCCCTACAAGATCCAGTTCGACGACGAGACGCTCCGCGACGGGCTCCAGTCGCCGTCGGTGCTCACGCCCACGATCGAGCAGAAGGTCGAGCTGCTCCACCTCATGGAGAAGCTCGGGATCGACACGGCCGACATCGGCCTGCCGGGCGCCGGCCCGCACGTCGTGCGCGACGTGACGCTGCTCGCGCAGGAGATCGTCTCCTCGAAGCTGCGGCTGCAGGCGAACTGCGCGGCGCGCACGATGGTGCGCGACATCCAGCCGGTCGTGGACGTGTCGCAGAAGGTGGGGCTGCCGATCGAGGTGTGCACGTTCATCGGCTCCTCCCCGATCCGCCAGTTCGCCGAGGACTGGCCCATCGAGCGCATGATCCAGCACACGCGCGAAGCGGTGACGTTCGCGGTGCAGCACGGCCTCGACGTCATGTACGTGACCGAGGACACGATCCGGGCGCACCCGGACACCCTGCGGTCGCTGCTGCTCACCGCCATCGAGTGCGGCGCGAAGCGGCTGTGCCTGTGCGACACCGTCGGCCACGCCACGCCGTCCGGCGTGCGCAACCTGTTCGCGTTCGTGAACGGCCTCGTCGAGGAGAGCGGCGCGCAGGTGGCGCTCGACTGGCACGGCCACAACGACCGCGGCCTGGCCGTCATCAACACCATCGCGGCGGTGCGCGCCGGCGCGAGCCGCGTGCACGCCTGCGCGGTCGGCATCGGCGAGCGCGTGGGCAACACGCCCATGGACCAGCTGCTCGTGAACCTGCGGCTGCTGGGCTGGATCCACAACGACCTCACCGCGCTCATGGAGTACTGCGAGAAGGCGTCCGAGTACACGCAGGTGCCCATCCCGGTGAACTACCCGATGGTGGGCGGCGACGCGTTCCGCACCGGCACCGGCGTCCACGCCGCGGCGGTGATCAAGGCCTACCGCAAGGGCGAGGACTGGCTCGCCGACCGCGTCTACTCGGGCGTGCCGGCTGGCCTGGTGG
>CAZIXL010000724.1:0-2103 GCA_964542885.1 uncultured bacterium | reverse complement strand
GCGACGTGGGCGCCGCCGCCGCCGCGCGCCCCGGCGCGCCGCCGCCGCCGCTGCTGGCGGCCGCGCGCGACGCGGCGCGGGCGTTCCCGCCGTTCGCAGCCGACGGCGCGAACCGCGCGAGCAACGAGTTCGCGGTCGGGCCCAAGCGCACGGCGAGCGGCATGCCGCTGCTGGCCAACGACCCGCACCTCAAGCTCACCGCGCCCGGCCCCTTCCACGTGGTGCACCTGGTCGTGCCCGGCGTGGTCGACGCGGCCGGCGCCGCCGCGCCCGGCCTGCCGTGCATGATCACCGGCCGCAACGAGTCGTGCGCCTGGGGCGTGACGTCGATGGGCGCCGACGTGATCGACCTTTACGCCGACACGCTCTCGGCCGACGGCAGGCGCGTGAAGTGGCAGGGCGGCTGGGCGCCGGTCGAGACGAAGCCCTACGACCTCAAGCTGCGCCGCATGGGCCTCGAGATCCCCGTGCCCGGGTTCGTGCGCGCGCGCCGCTGGACCCCGCACGGCCCCGTGGTGAGCTGGGACCCCGAGCACCACCTGGCGCTCGCCGCGCGCTGGAGCGCCATGGAGGACGACCGCATCTCGATCCGCGGCATGATCGGGCTCGAACGCTCGCGCTCGGCCGACGAGATCGCGCAGCGCTTCCGCACCATGGTGACGCCGGCGTTCAACTGCGTCGCGGCCGACGACGAAGGGCACGTGGTCTACCAGACGTCGGGCCTGATGCCGATCCGCCCCTTCCCGTTCCAGTACGGCCCGCTGCCCTCGGACGGGAAGCACGAATGGGCCGGCTTCGTTCCGCCCGACTCGATGCCCGCGTGGCACGTGCCCGCGAACGGATACGTGGTGAACGCCAACAACCGCCCGCGCCGCGTGGCCGGCTGGGACCGCTTCGACTGGGTGAACGACCGCGCCGCGCGCATGAGCTCGCGGCTGGGCGAGTCCAGGGCGCTCACGCTCGAGCAGGCGTGCGACATCCAGAACGACGTGTTCTCGCGCGCGGGCGCGCGCACGACGCCATGGCTGCTCGCCGCCGTCGATTCGGCGGACGTGGCGCCCGGTAGTCGCGAGGAGACCGCGCTCGAGCTGCTGCGCGCCTGGTCGTTCAACGCCGCGCGCGACCGCGTGGGCCCGACCATCGACCGCTCGTGGTGGAACGCCCTCGCCCGACACCTGCACACCGAGGGCCTGCCCGGGCTGACGCTCGCCGCGCTGCGCGGCGAGGCGCCCGACGCGCTTCCGAAGCGCGCCGACGGCTCCACGGAGACGCCGGCGCAGGCGGCGCAGGCCGCGCTGGCCACGGCGCTCGACACCCTGGCCGCCAAGCTCGGCCCCGACCCCTACGCGTGGACGTGGGGCCGTGCGCACCGCGCGTTCTTCGCGCACGCGCTGGGCGTGCGCGACGGCCGCGACTGGTCCCCCGAGCGCATCGAGGAGGACGGCGACGGCAGCACGGTCGCCGTGGGGCCCACGCACGCGCCGTGGAACTTCGACGTGACGCATGGCCCCGGTTTTCGCCACGTGGTCGACCTGGCCATCGCCGATTCGTCGCTGGCCGTGATTCCGCCCTGGAACAGCGACCAGTTCCGCATCGACCAGCGCACGCGCTGGGCCGAGCACCGCTACTTCCCGCTGCTGCGCAACTGGGAAGCGATCGACCAGCGCACGATCGACCGCATCACTCTGGGAGCGAAGACCCGGTAGCGGGGTCGGCCAGCGCCGCACGAGGTGGTGGTCGCGGGCGCGGTTGCGAGCGGCGGAGCCGAGGCGCGCGGTGCGGCTCGCACCGCGTCGACGTCGCGATCGGGACGGTTTGCAGAGACCTTGCTTGACGCGTTCTCGCGTGCGAGTCGATCGCGTTCCCCACCTGCCTCGGGCGAGGCGCGAACGCGCGCGCTGGTGGCGCCACGCGCTCGTTCGCGTGCCCGGGGCCCGAATTTCGCGGCGCGGTGCGCGTTCGCGCGCGTGACGCCAGCTGCGAGCGTCGCGAACTGGCGTGCTTCAATGTGCGCACCCCGCGCACGGACCCGCCCCCGAAGGTGGTGTTCCGATGAAGCGCTTCGAGTACGGGCGGTTCGACGCGCGCGAGCTGCACGCGCGC
>CAZIXL010000723.1:0-2106 GCA_964542885.1 uncultured bacterium | reverse complement strand
GCACAGCTCGGCGAGCGCGGCCGCCCCGGTCGCGCCGGAGACGTCCGCGATCACGAGCAGCACGCGGCCGTCGGGCAGCACGAGGTGGTCGAAGTAGTCGCCGCCCACCTCGCGGGCCGACTCGCTCTGGCCCGAGATCTCGAGCCCGGCGACGGCGGGCGGACCGGCGGGAAGGAGCCGCGCCTGGATGCGGCGCGCCACCTCGAGCTCGTTCTCGAGCTTCTGCCGCTCCACCTCGCGCTCGCGCGCGAGCTCGAGCCCCTCGGCCATGCGGTTGAACGCCCCGGCCGTCTCCCACAGCTCGTCCTCGCCGGCGAGCGCGATCCGGTGCTCGAGCCGGCCCTCGCCGAGCGCGCGCGTGGCCTGGCGCAGCGCGGCGACGGGCTCGGTGACGCTGCGCCCGAGCTGGCCGACCATCGAGAAGTTGAAGAGCGCGACCGGCAGCAGCGCCAGTACGAGCAGGCCGAGGATCAGGATCGGGACGAGGCCGTACTGGTTCTCGCGGACGTTGCGGAAGAGCCCCGAGAGCGTGCCGGCGAAGCTCACGTGCGCCTGCAGCCCGGACTTCGACTCCTGCCAGCCCCGCCGCGTCCAGCGCAGCCCGGGCACCTCGGCCTGGCCGGTGCCGGGCGAGTTCGTCCGGCCGAGGACCACGGTCGTGTCGTCCGCCGTCGTGATCTGCACGCGTGGACGGTTGGCCGGCTGGCGTCCCTCGACCACGATCGCCGAATCGGGCAGCCCGAGGCGCCGCGTCACGCCGCGGATCTTCTCGAGCGTGACCGAGTCCGCGGTGGCCTCGCCGGCGGCGAGCAGCGACTCGCGCACGGCGGCCACGGTCGGCGACGCCTCCGCCACGACGTCGTCCATCGTGACGGGGACGCCCGCGATCCGGGCGGGCGCGCCCGCGAGCACCGGCCCGAGCGGCACGAGCGCGACGGCGGCGCGGCCGGTCGCGGCATCGCGCGCGGCCGCCCCGAGCCAGCGCCGCGGGCCCAGCTCGACCACGCCGGAGCCCGGCAGCGAATCGAGGTGCGCGATCCATGCGGGCAGCGCCGATTCCTCGGCCACGGCGTCGCCCGCGACGCGGCTCGCCCGACCCGCTTCGATCGCCCACGCGCGCAGGCCCGGCCACTGCGAAGCGCGCGAGCGGGCCAGCGCGGCCAGCGCGGGCCCCGCGGGCCCGGGCGCATCGAGCGCCTGCACGAGCGAAAGCCGCAACTGCCCGGCCTCGGCGTCCACGGCGTGCCGCGCGGCGAGCGCGCGGTCGGCCCCGGTGCCGAGGAACGTGGTCAGCACCCACAGCCCGGCGACGATCCCGAGCGGCACGAGCAGCACGAGCGAGTGCGAGAGCGCGACGCGCCAGCGCACGGTGCGAATGCCGAGCGTCGGGTCCCTGACCCAGCGCCGCAGCACGGGCAGCAGCGCCATGAGCGCGTGGGCGAGCGACAGCCCGGTGGTCCACCGCGCGTAGGCGAGCATCGCGTGCACCGGCGAGCCCGCGGCGAACGCGGGCTCGTGGCCGCGCGGCGTCCAGCCCGGGAGGGCCAGCGCCGCGTAGGCGAGCAGGCCCATGGCCGTGGCGAACAACTGCCGCGTGGTGAGCGCGTCGCGCCAGCGGAAGGACCACGCCGCGAGCGCGAGGAACGTGATGAACTCGGCGCTCGAGCCCTGCGAGAACGTGGTGCGGACGTTCACGCCGACGCCGGGCTGGGTGCCGAGCGCCACGAGGAGCGCCACGAGCGCGAACGGCGCGCGCAGGAAGAAGTCGCGCTTCCGCGGCCGGACCAGCGCGAGCGCGCCGAGGTTCGCCCACGCCCAGAGTCCCGCCGCGGCGGCGGCCGTCGCGAGCAGCGTCGTGGCGCCCGGCGCGAGGCCGGAGCGATGCGCGTCGAGCGCCAGTCGCGCGAGCGCGGCGCCGGCGAGCCAGCCGGCCAGCATCCGCGAGATCCGTTCGCGGCGCTCGTCCCGGCGGCCCCGCCACGCGAGCAGCACGGCGGCGATCGAGAGCACGAAGAGGAGGGGCGACATCGCGCGCAATCTAGCCCGCTCGCCTGCCGATGACCAACGGGATGGACTCCCGGCAGGCCCGTCTTGGTGGCCGGGACG
>CAZIXL010000722.1:0-2110 GCA_964542885.1 uncultured bacterium | reverse complement strand
GTGTACTGCCCGCCGTTCTCGCGCACGCCGGGGAGGTAGCCCTTGATGTAGCCGGGATCGTGCGGCGTGTCGCGGAAGGCCGGCGTGAGCAGGCGCACGAGCCCGCCCGCCTCGTCGACCAGCTCGCGCTCGGCCGCCGCCATCGCGGTGCGCGCGCGTGCGGGCGAGGCGGCGCGCGAGATCACGGCCCACGCCTGCGCCAGGCCGTCGATGCGGCACTCGTCGCCCTGCTTCGAGCCCAGCGGCGTGCCGTCGTCGAAGTAGGCGCGCCGGTACCACTCGCCGTCCCAGCCGCCCTCCTCGATCGCGGTGCGCAGCCGCTCGCGGAACGCCGACCAGCGCGCCACGCGCTCGGCGTCGCCGCGCCGCTCGGCGAGCGGGGCGAAGTCGCCGAGGATCGCGTGGAGGAAGAACGCCATCCACACGCTCTCGCCGCGGCCCTCGCGGCCCACGCGGTTCATGCCGTCGTTCCAGTCGCCCGAGCCGAAGAGCGGCAGGCCGTGCGCGCCCGTCACGAGCGAGCGGTCGATCGCGCGGCAGCAGTGCTCGTAGACGTCGGAGGTACGTCCCGAATCGCGCGGCACGAGGAACGCCTCGTCCTCGCCCTCGGGGAGCGGCTCGGCCTCGAGCCAGCGGGCGCGTTCGTCGAGCACGCCCGCGTCGCCGGTGGTCGCCACGTAATGGGCGGTCAGGTACGGCAGCCACAGCAGGTCGTCGGCGAAGCGCGTGCGGATGCCCTTGGAGAGCGGCGGGTGCCACCAGTGCAGCACGTCGCCCTCGACGAACTGGTGCGCGGCGTGCAACACGATCTGCGCGCGCGCGAGGTCGGGCCGCAGCGCGATCAGCGACGCGGCGTCCTGCAGCTGGTCGCGGAAGCCGAACGCGCCGCCGGACTGGTAGAACGCCGTGCGCCCCCAGATGCGGCACGACAGCGCCTGGTAGGCGAGCCAGCCGTTCACCATCAGGTCCAGCGCGGGCTCGGGCGTCTCGACGCGCACGCCGTCGACGAGCACGGTCCAGAACGCGATCGCGCCTTCGTGGGCCGACTGCAAGGCGCCGTCCGCGCGCAGGCGCCGCACGCAGGCCCGGGCCTCGTCGGCGCCGGCGGCGTCGCCGAAGGCGAACGCGCACTCGACGGCGCCTCCCGCGGGCACTTCGAACGTGAGCCGCTCGACGAAACACGGGTCCAGCCCCTCGCCGGCGCGGCCGTCGAGCGCCGATCCCGAGGCGAGCTGCGCGGGCGCGGCCACGCCGGCGCCGCCGAGGAACGCGGCCCGGTCGCAGGTCACCTGCCGCTGCGCGCCCGCCGGGGCCGCGAGGCACGCCGCGAACGCCGTGCGCCCCGCGAACTCGCCGGCCAACGGGTTCTCGGCGAGCAGCACGCGCTCGGCGCCGTCGTGCTCGGTGCGCACGAAGCGCGCGGTGTCCTCGGGCAGCACGCCGAGCACCAGCCGCTGGTAGGCGTAGAGCGACACGCGGCGCGCGGACGGCCCTGGGTTCGCGAGGCGCACGCGCGTCACGCGCACGCCCTCGTGGGCGTCGGCGAACGTCGTCACCTGCTGCTCGAGCCCGCCCGCCGCCGTGCGGTACGTGGTGTAGCCGAAGCCGTGGCGCGCCTCGTAGTCGGCGGCGGCCGGCGAGGGCCCGGGCGTGGGCGACCAGAACGCGCCGCTCGCCTCGTCGCGGAGCCACAGCGCCTCGCCGTGCGGGTCGAGCAGCGGGTCGTTGCTCCACGGCGTGAGCCGGTACTCGCGGCTGTTCACGCTCCAGGTGCAGCCCGAGCCCGACTCGCTCACGAGGAACCCGAAGCCCGCGTTCGCGATCACGTTGGTCCAGGGCAGCGGCGGCCGCCGGTGCCCGCGCCCGGGCTCGTACGGCAGGCGCACCACGTACTCGCGGCCGTCGGCCGAGAATCCGCCGTGGCCGTTGAACTCGCGCAGCGCCTCGGGCGCGCCGGCGGGCGCCGCGACGGGCGGCGCGGGCGACACGCGCGCGGCGGCGCGGGGCCGCTCGTGCTCGGCATCGCGTACCGCGGCCGCGAACGCGAGCACGCCGCCCGTGACCACGGCGCGCGCGTGCGCCGCGACGTGCAGGCGCTCGGCGTCGGCCA
>CAZIXL010000721.1:0-2110 GCA_964542885.1 uncultured bacterium | reverse complement strand
GGGGACGCAGCCGTGACGCGTCCGGTCGTGCGCGCGCTGCTGGCGGCCGCCGCACTGGCCGTGGCGCTCGCCCCGGCGGGGTGCGCGAAGCGCGACACCCGCACGACGCTCCGGCTGTGGGGCATGGGGCGCGAGGGCGAGGTCGTCGAGCAGCTGCTGGCGGGTTTCGAGCGCGAGCACCCCGACGTGCACGTGATCGTGCAGCAGATCCCGTGGAGCGCCGCGCACGAGAAGCTCCTCACCGCCTACGTGGGACGCTCGACCCCGGACGTGAGCCAGCTCGGCAACACGTGGGTGCCGGAGTTCGCGGCGCTGCGCGCCATCGAGCCGCTCGACCCGTGGCTCGCGAAGTCGCCGTTCGGGCGCGACGCGTTCTTCGCCGGCATCTGGGACACGAACGTGATCGGCGGCCGCGCCTACGGCGTGCCGTGGTACGTCGACACCCGGCTGCTCTTCTACCGCCGCGACCTGCTCGCGAAGGCGGGCTACGACGCGATGCCGCAGGACTGGGCCGGCTGGCTCGCGGCGATGCGCGCGGTCAAGCGCGTGGTGGGGAAGGATCGCTTCCCGATCTTCCTGCCGCTCAACGAGTGGAACCCGCCCGTGATTCTCGGCATGCAGGCCGGCTCGCCGCTGCTCGTGGACGACGACACGCGCGCGGCGTTCTCGGACTCGGCCTTCCGGGCCGGGTTCGACTTCTACCTCGAGCTGTTCCGCGAGGGCCTCGCGCCGCCGGTCACGGGCAACGAGATCGCGAACGTCTACCAGGAGTTTTCGCGCGGCTACGTGACCATGTGGATCACGGGCCCGTGGAACCTGGGCGAGTTCCGCCGCCGGCTGCCGCCCGGGGAGCAGGACACGTGGGCGACGGCGCCCATGCCGGGCCCGCACGGCGCGGCGTCCGGCGTCTCGCTCGCCGGGGGCTCGAGCCTCGTGATGTTCCGCGACTCGAAGCACAAGCCCGAGGCGTGGGCGCTCATCGAGTACCTGGCCCGGCCCGAGGTGCAGCTCGAGTTCTGGCGGCTCACGGGCGACCTGCCCGGCCGGGTCGAGGCGTGGCGCGACACGGCGCTCACCTCGGACCCGAACACGCGCGCGTTCGGCGAGCAGCTCCAGCGGGTGGTCCCGATGCCGAAGGTGCCCGAGATCGAGCAGATCGCGATCCGCCTGCAGGACTGGGTCGAGCGCGCCGTACGCGGCTCGGTGCCGCCCGGCCGGGCGCTCGCCTCGCTCGATGCCGAGGTGAACCGCATGCTCGCCAAGCGCCGCTGGCTGCGCGAGCACGGCCGGCTCGAGGGGACGCGGCCGTGAGCCTGACCAGCGAACGCAGCCAGGCGCGCGCCGCGTGGGGCTTCCTCGCCCCCGCGCTGGGGCTGATCGGCGTCTTCTTCTTCGTGCCGATCGTGGCCGGGCTGCTCATGAGCTTCACCGACTTCGACCTGTACGCGATCGGCCGCCCCGACACGATCCGCTTCGTCGGCCTGGACAACTACCGGCAGGTGCTGACCGACGGCGAGTTCTGGCGGGCGATGCGCAACACCGCGTTCTTCGTGGGCGTGGGCGGACCGCTGTCGGTGCTCACCTCGCTCGTCGCGGCGCTGCTCGTGAACGCGAAGCTGGCGCGCTGGAAGGGCTTCTTCCGCACCGTCTACTTCACGCCGGTCGTGACCACGATGGTCGCGGTCGCGATCGTGTGGCGCTACCTGCTGCACCCGCGCTACGGGCTCATCAACGCCGGCCTCGGGCTGCTGCACGTGCCCGCCGTGGACTGGCTCGGCGACCCGCACTGGGCGATGCCGGCCATCATCCTGCTCGCCGTGTGGAAGAACTTCGGCTACAACATGCTCATCTTCATCGCCGGCCTGCAGGGGATCCCCGAGGAGCTGTACGAGGCCGCGGAGCTGGACGGCGCGGGCGGCTGGGCGCGCTTCGTCCACGTGACCCTGCCGTCGCTCGGGCCCACGTTCCTGTTCGTCGGCGTGATGACGATGATCGGGCAGTTCCAGATCTTCGCCGAGCCCTACGTGATGACGCAGGGCGGCCCGCTGCGCTCGACCGTGACGGTCGTGCTGCTCATGTACGAGCAGGGCTTCCGCTGGTGGCGCATGGG
>CAZIXL010000720.1:0-2111 GCA_964542885.1 uncultured bacterium | reverse complement strand
TTCCGGTTCGCGTGATCGCGACCAACGACGCGGGCGCGAACGACACGACGACGACCTGGATCCACGCCATGCCGGCCATGCGCGCCGGCTACGTGAGCCAGCCCGGCGACGGGATGGGCAAGGGCGTGCCCGACACGCTGCGCGATCCCCGGACGGAAGTCGTGATTCGCGAGTCCGGCACCGTCCATCCCCCGCTCTCGGTGCAGCTCAAGGTCGGCGGGCGTGGCTGGACTCTCGAGTACCAGGCGCCCATGAACCGGCCCCTGGCCGAGGGCAGCTACGAGAACTCGCAGGGCTCCCCGAGCAGCGCCCTGGTCCGGCCGGGCTTCGCGTTCACGACCAGCGGGAACACGTGGAGCTGCTACGAGGAGGAAGGCCGCTTCGAGATCCGCCGGCTCCGTCGCGACGCCGCCGGAGCGGTGACCGGCATCTGGGCCGTGATCGAGGGCCGGTGCGTCGGGGCGTCCGGAGCCGTCCGCGCCGAGTTCGTGTACGACATCGACACGACACTCTACGTGCGCGCTCCCGCGGACCGGTTCGTCGAGCCGGGCGACTCGGTGTCGTTCGAGGTCCAGGCCGTGCGCTCGCGGCCCGGTGCGGCGTCGCTCGCCCACGGCGTGCTTCCGCAAGGGGCGGTGTTCGAATGGAGCGCACCGGGACGAGGCGTGTTCCGGTGGCGCGCGCCCGATGCGCCCGTTTCCGAGCTGCCCGTGTCCTTCTTCGCCCTCGCGGACGACGGATCGACCGACACCGTCACGACCCACCTGCACGTGGTGCCCGTGGCGCGATTCGCGCTCGCCGGGCAGCCGGGGCACTGCGTCGTCAACGGCACGTCGTTCCTCGGCACCGGCACCGACGGGGACTTTCGTGGCCTGCCGGGCAAGGTGGGCGAGGCGCGCGCCTGGTACCAGAGCACGAACGACCGGTACGAGCTCTGGCTCTACATGCCCACGGGCCAGGCCGTGGGCAAGGGCGACTATCCGCTGCTGAGGCGCAGTCCCTACGACCCGAGCCCGATCTGGGCCGGGCTCCAGACCGTCATCGGCGGCTCGAGCTACACTCCCGGGCTCGCGAACCTGCAGGTCCGCAAGTACGCGCGCGACGCCGGAGGCACCCTGACCTCGCTGTGGGCGCTCTGGAGTTGGTGGTGTGGCGACACGCCCAACTTCCCGGTGGCGCGGGGCGAGCTCCGTCTCAACGCCGACACGACGATCTACACCCGTGCCCCCGCGTTCCAACCGGTCGAGCGCGGGCGGCCCGTGCACTTCGTCGTGCGCTCGGTGCAGGCACTCGGAGCGCCCTCGCACGTGGACACGCTCGGGCTGCCGGGCGGCGCGACGTTCGTGGCCGCGGCGGACTCGGCGACGTTCGACTGGCCCGCGGCGGCACCGGTCGGACCGGCCGAGGCGACGTTCGTCTCGTCCGACGGGGCGGGGCATGCGGACACGCTGACCACCCGGGTCCTGGTGATGGAGCCACGGTGGTTGCGCTTCGACGCGGATCCGGGCGAATGGGCCACCGGCGGCGGCCTGTACCAGTGGGACGCCACGAACGCCGACTTCGGCTCGTTCAACGACGGCAACGGCATGGTGAGCATCCAGGTGCACTCGTGGCGCGACAGCTGGGTCGCGCGCTTCGGCGCCCCCGCGTCGCGACCGCTCGCGCCCGGCTACTTCGAGGGCCCCCGGAACGCCGACATCTACGCGCTCCGGCAGTCCCCGCGCTTCACCGCCATCCGGAACGGCCGCTCGAGCTTCGGGTCGGGCGTGGGCTGGTTCCACGTCCGCAAGGTGGAGCTGGCGAACGACGGCCGACCGACCCGGCTCTGGGCCGTCTTCGACGTCGGGCCCTCCGGCCAGCGGATCCGGGGCGAGGTGCTGTACGGCGACCCCGACACCACGCTCTACCTGACCGCGCCGGGGGACCGCTTCGTGAATCCCGGCGATTCGGTGGCGTTCACGGTCCGCGCGTCGCACGCGCGCCACCGCCCGGTGGCGATGAGCGCCGCCGGCGGCGGCGTGGACGCCGTGTTCCACGACCTCGGGGACGGCACCGCGACCTTCGCGTGGCGCGCGCCCGCGACCGAGGGCGTGGACGTCCCCGTGAAAATC
>CAZIXL010000719.1:1263-2114 GCA_964542885.1 uncultured bacterium | reverse complement strand
CACGGGGCGGCCAACGACTTCGTCGTGCTCGACCACCGCACGCCGTTCCTGCCCGCCGACCCGCGCGCGCTGTTCGCGGCCATGTGCGACCGCCGGCGCGGGATCGGCGCCGACGGCGTGCTGGTCCTGGAGCCCGACGCGGAACACGACTTCGCGATGCGCTACCACAACGCCGACGGGGGCGAGGCCGAGTTCTGCGGCAACGGTGCGCGCTGCCTGGCGCGTTTCGCGCTGGACCTGGGGCTGGGCGAGGGCGGCGGCGTGTCGTTCCGCTCGGCGGCGGGCCCCAAGCGCGCCCGGGCGCTGCCGGATGGCCGGATCGCGCTCGCGTTCGGCGCGGTGGGCGGGGGCGAGGGCCTGCGCGTGACGGTGGCCGGCCAGGCGATCGAGGGGCGCCTCGTGCTCGCCGGCGTCCCGCACTTCGTGGTGCCCGTGCCCGACGTGGCCGAGGTGCCGCTCGAGCAGGCGGCGCCGCCGCTGCGGCGCCACGAACGCTTCGGCCCCGCGGGCGCGAACGTGGACTTCGTCTCGCCGCGCCCCGACGGGCGCGTGGCGATGCGCACGTACGAGCGCGGCGTCGAGGGCGAGACGCTGGCGTGCGGCAGCGGCGCGATCGCGAGCGCGGTCTGGGCGGTCGCCGAGGCGGGCGTGCCCGCGCCGGTCACGATCCGCACCGCGGGCGGCGACGACCTGGTGGTGGACCTGGTGGAGGGGCCCGGCGGCCGCGTGGCGACGCTCACCGGGCCGGCCGTGGTCGCGTTCACGGGAACGTGGGAAGCCGGCCCCGGGACGGGGCAAAACCGCTAGGATGCGCGGGCCGGCGCGCACCGTGCCGGCGCGAAGGCGACACC
>CAZIXL010000719.1:0-1253 GCA_964542885.1 uncultured bacterium | reverse complement strand
GTGCGATGTTCGAAGGGCTTTCCGTTGCGATGGTGACGCCGTTCCGCGGCGGCGCGGTGGACCACGAAGCCACGGCGCGGCTGGTGGAGTGGATGATCGGGGGCGGTGTCCAGGGCCTGGTCGTGAGCGGTTCGACGGGCGAGGCCGCCACCTGCACGACCGAGGAACGCCGCGCGCTGTGGGCGTTCGTGAAGGAGCGGGTGAATGGCCGCGCCTGGATCGTGGCGGGCACCGGCACCAACTCGACCGCCGACTCGATCGCGAACACGCGCATGGCCGAGGAACTCGGCCTCGACGGCGCCATGGTGGTCACGCCCTTCTACAACAGGCCCACGCCGAAGGGGCAGGCCGCGCACTTCGCGGCGGTGGCGAAGTCCACGAAGCTGCCGCTCATCCTCTACAACGTGCCCGGCCGCACCGGCACGAACACGACGCCGGACGTGCTGGCGATGGTGCAGGACCTGCCGAACGTGAAGGCGGTGAAGGAGGCCTCGGGCAACGTCGACCAGATGTCGCAGGTGAAGACGAAGACCCGCTTCACGCTGCTCTCGGGCGACGACGCGCTCACGCTGCCCTGCATCGCGGTCGGCGGCGAGGGCATCATCTCGGTCGTCGGCCAGCTCGTGCCACGCGCCATGCGCGAGATGGTCGATGCGGCGCGCGCCGGGAAGTTCGCCGAGGCGCGGACGATGCACGAGAAGCTGGCGCCGATCTTCAAGGCGGCGTTCGTCGAGTCGAACCCCGGCCCGGCCAAGTTCCTGCTCGCCGAGATGGGGATGATCGCGAACGAACTGCGCCTGCCGCTCGTGCCGATCGAGCCGGCGAGCGAGAAGGTCGTGCTCGAGGCGGCCCGTGCGGTGGGCGTGTCGCTCGCCGGGGCGGCGTCGCGGGCATGATCCGGGTCGCGCTGGTCGGCGCCGCGGGGCGCATGGGCCGGGCGATCGAGGCCGCCGCCGAGGGCGCGGCGGGCCTCGTGGTGGTCGCGCGCATCGACCGCCCGGAGCTCGTGAGCGCGATGGACGGCCCGTGGACCGACGACCTGGGCCCGGTGCTCGAGCCCGGTGTGGTGGTCGTCGAGTTCAGCAACGCCGAGACCGCCGCGAAGACGGCGGCGCTCTGCGCCGCCCGGGGCACGCCGCTGGTGTCGGGTTCGACGGGGCTCTCGGCCGGGCAGGAGCAGGCCGTGCGCGACGCCGCCGCGCGCGTGCGCGAGCTGCGCGCCAGCAACTTCAGCGTCGGTGTCGCGGCGCTCC
>CAZIXL010000718.1:0-2123 GCA_964542885.1 uncultured bacterium | reverse complement strand
CTCGCCGCCTACTTCGTGCGGTGGTTGGTGGCCACCGCGACCGCCGGCGCCGTCCTCGGCGTGGACCCGTTCGACGAGCCGAACGTGGCCGCGGCTAAGGCGGCGACGGCCGACATGCTGAAACGCTTCCACGACGAAGGGCGCCTGCCCCGGCTCGCGCCGCAGGCCACCGACGGCGCGCTCGCGGGGTTCGCGCCCGCGGGCGCCCCGCCCCCTGCCGGCGCCTGCCCGGCGTGGATCGACGGGCTGCTCGCCGGCGTGCGGCCGGGCGACTACGTCGCGGTGCTCGCGTACGTGCACCGCACCGAAACGCGCCACGCGCGGCTCGAGGCGGTGCGGCACGCCGCGCGCGCCCGCACGAAGGCCGCGTCGACGCTCGGCTACGGCCCGCGCTTCCTGCACTCGACGGGCCAGCTGCACAAGGGCGGGCCCGACACCGGCGTCTTCCTGCAGGTCACGGCCGACGAGGGCGACCTCGAGATCCCGGGCGAGCGCTACGGCTTCGGCACGCTCCGCGAGGCGCAGGCCGCCGGCGACTTCGAGGTGCTCGGCCGGCACGGCCGCCGCGTGCTGCGCGTGCACCTGGGCGCCGACGTCGACGCCGGACTCGCACGGCTCGAAGCCGCGTTCGCCGCCGCCGCGCGCGGCTGACCCCGTCCCGACGGCACCGCGCCCCGCGCGCGGTGCCGTCTGCTATCCTCCCCGCCCCGACGTCCCGCTCCCGGAGACCGCCGATGCCGTTCCCGCGCCCGTTCGCCCGCATCCTCGTCCCGGCCCTGCTCGCAGCCGCGACCCTGTCCGCCGCGGCCGCGAAGCCCGACGACCCGCGCGCGCTGGTGGACTCGGTGGCGGACACCTACGTCCGCCTGCAGCGCTACCGCTTCGAGGGGCAGATGCACGCGGAGGCCACGGGCGCCGGGCTGCCGCAGGCGCAGTCGCTCGACGTGCCCTTTCGCTACGCCGCCGTGCGCCCGTCGCGGCTGCACAACGAATCGCTCAACCCGTTCCTGCCGACGGTGATGGTGGCCGACGGCGAGTCGCTGTGGGTGTCGGCGGCCTCGATCCGCCAGTACGTGCGGCAGCCGGCGCCGGTCCTGAAGCCCGGCCAGGCTCCCGACTCCGCGGCCCGCGCCGTGGACCCGATGCTGGCGCTCGCGCACGGCCTCGCCGAGCACCTCGTGTCGGCGCGCGCGCTGGGCACCGACACCGTGCGCACGACCCGCGGCGTCGTCGCGTGCCGGCGGATCGAGCTGGCCTACGACGGCACCGGCGACCGCCCCGGCATGCAGTCGCTCCCGCGCGTGATCTGGGTGGATCCCGCGCGCCGCGTCGTGCTGCGCGACTCGAACACGACCCGCATCACGCACCCGCAGTACGGCGAGGTCCTGCAGGTCGAGGACGTGCGCTACGTCGTCGCCGACGTCGCGTCGGCGGGGCCCGACTCGCTGTTCCGCTTCACGCCGCCCGAGGGCTCGCGCCGGGTGCGGCGGCTCTCGCCGCAGTCGGCCAACGATCCCGACGACGCGGGCAAGGTCGCCGGCGCGTTCTCGCTCGCCGTGCTCGACGGCGGCGGCCGCCGGGTGTCGCTCGCGGACCACCAGGGGCAGGTCGTCGTGCTGGACTTCTGGGCGACCTGGTGCGGGCCGTGCCGGCGCTGGATGCCGATCGTGGCGAAGCTCGAACGCGAACTGGCGGGCAAGGGCGTGGCGTTCTACGCCGTGAACGCGCACGAGCCCGAGGCCACCGTGCGCAAGTACGTCAAGGACCAGAAGATCGAAGTGCCCGTGCTCCTCGACGCCGACGGCGCGGTGGGCACGGCCTACGGCGCGCGCTCGATCCCGCTCACCGTGGTCGTGGGGCGCGACGGCCGCATCGTGCGCACGCTGCTCGGGCTGCACCCCGAGGAGGACCTGCGCGACGCCCTCGCCGAGGCGGGGGTCGAAGGGCTCTGAGCGCGCCGGGCGGGCGGCCTCAGGCCGCGTGCCCGAGGCCGTCCGGCCCGGCCGCGATGGCGCGCACGAGCCGCTCGATCTCGGCGTCGAGCGCCGCGAGCGCGGCCAGCGCCTCGTCGACGCGCCCGCCCGCGGCCGCCTGCTCCGCGCGCGCCGCGAGCGCGGTCACGC
>CAZIXL010000717.1:0-2123 GCA_964542885.1 uncultured bacterium | reverse complement strand
CGAGCCGTCGAATTCGTAGTTGCCGATGATCGTGCCCACGGGCTCGCCGCCGAACACGCCGTAGCCGCTGTCGTAGACGTGCTTGAAGAGGCCCGTGCGGGTCATCTCCGGCTCGTCCTCGAAGTCGGTGAGCAGGTCGTCCTTCGACACGTTCACGAACTCGAGCTTGATGTTCTCCTTGAAGTTCGTGCGGTCCACCAGGAAGAAGAGCCCGCGCCAGGCCGACTCCAGCTTCTGCACGTCGGGGTGGTGCAGGATCTCGTCGACCTGGGCGCTGAGCTGCTTGTCGAGGTCGGCGACGAACTCGGCGAGCAGCGCCGCGTTGACCTTGACGCCGGGCTTGCCGATGAGGCGCCGCACGAACTCGCGGATGCCCGTGCTGACCAGCTCGTAGCCCTCTTCCTGCGGGGCGCCGGCGGTCTTCTCGATGAGGTCCTCGAGCGCCGGGACCCCCTCACCGAAGGCGGCCTGCTGCGCCTGCTGCTGGCCTTCCATTTCCTCTGCCATCTCACGACCTCCACGCACGCACCGGGCGTGCCCGGTTGGCTGTTCGAAGGAAGCGCGTTCGTCGCGGCTTCCGGGATCACTCGCCGAGCATCGCCTCGAGCTTCGACCGGACCTCGGGGTCCGTCACCAGCTGCTCCAGCTTCTTGCGGAAGTCCGCCTTGTTGAGGTCGGCCTTCAGCGCCATCAGCGCGTCGCGCACCTGCATGAGCTTCGCCAGCTCGGGCACCTGGTGGGCGATCTGGCCGGGCGTGAAGTCCTTGAGCGAGTCGAACTTCAGGTCCACGGACAGCTGCGAGTCGGGGTCGCCGGTGAGCTTGTCCTTCACCGCGATCTTGGCCCCGAGCTTCTGCTGGCTCATGACCTCGCCGAAGTTGTCCTTGTTGACACCGATGGCCTTGCGCTCGGCGAGCGGGGTGCTGTCCTCCCGCCCCGTGAAGTCGCCGACCACCAGCATGCGCAGCGGCAGCTCGATCTCCTTCTGTGCGTCCCCCACCGCGGCCGTGTACTTGATGTTGATGCGTGACCGCGGCCCAACCGATCCGTCCTTCGCCATGGCCTTCTCCTTTCCTCGGGTCTATGGGCACCGGATGCCGCGGGGCATCACTGCGCCGGGCGTTGAAACTCCAGGGCCGCCGCCGCGTCGAGGCGCGCGAGACGGCGCAACAGTTCACGGGTCTTCTGGTGTTCCTCCGGCCCGGCACCGGCGGGCACGGCCTTCGCTCGCGCCGTGAGCATCAGGCGCAGCATCGTGGAGGCGAGCTCGGGGTCCCAGGCCTCGAGCGTGGTGGTCTGCAGGTCGTCGGCGAGCGCCTCGAGCTGGGCGAGCGCCACGTCGTGCCGCCCGGCGTCGGCGCACAACTGCGCGATCGCGACGCGCCAGGCCGCGCGCGCCCGCGCGCGGACGGCCCGTGCGGCACCGGCCTCGAACAGGCGCACGGCCTCGGCGAGCCGGCCCTGCGCGACCATGCCGGCCGCCTCCTCGCGCGCCTCCTTCAGGCCCTCGGGCTCGGCGCCCTCGGCCGCGAGCCCCAGCGACAGGCCGCCGGACGAGCGCGCGCCACCGCCGCCGCCCGGCGCCGCCATGACCGTTTCGCGGATCCACGCGCGCGCGGCGTCGCACGCGAGCGGCTGGCCGCCCGCGAACGCGAGGTCGGGCAGCTCGGGCAGCCGCTGCACGAGCGCGCGCACCTCGGCGGCGACCGCCTCGGACGCGGGCAGGAAGTCGGGGCCCATGCCGCGCAGCGCCGTGTACGCCAGGTAGTGCAGGTCGAGCCAGAAGACCGCGTTGGCCATGCGGCTCTCGGTCTCCTCGAGCACGCCGGCCCACTGCTGCGCGGCGAGCTTGGCCTCGAGCTTGGCGAGCGAGTCGGGCGGCTGCGGCGCGGGAATGCTGGTCTGCCCGGCGGTCGCGGGCGGCGCCGCCTTGATCGCCATCCACAGCGCGATGCGCGGCAGGCGGTAGCCCATCGGGTCGCGCGGGTTCGTGGTGCGCTTGTACTCGCCGAGCGCGCGCAGCCCGGGCCGCAGCGCCTGCACGGCCTTGTCGAAGTCCTCCTCGCTGCCGACCGACGACGGCGCGGCGGCGACGCTCGCGAAGGACGTGCCGCTCGCGGCGG
>CAZIXL010000716.1:0-2123 GCA_964542885.1 uncultured bacterium | reverse complement strand
GCCGCGAGGCGCGTGACCTGTGCCGGCGGCCGCCCGAACGTCCGTGTGTAGAGGCGGGTGATCGCATCGTGCATGGCGGCAGGATAGCCGAGAGGGCGGGCGCGCCGAAGCGCTGCGGGCCGCGGCGGCGTCGCGGTCGTGCGGCGCGCGGCGCCTGCCTCGCAAAATTCGGCTGGGGCGCGGGCACGCGGCACCTTTAGACTGCGGCGTCGTCGAACGAGCGTTTCCATCCCTGGCCACGGCGCGGCCGGTCCGCCGGCCTCGAGCCCCTTCCCAGGACGCCCCTTCGCATGAGCCGCGACACGCTGTCGAACCTGCTGGGTGCCATTCGCCTGCGTGGCGCGATGTTCTACCACGTCCATGGCAGGGCCCCGTGGTGCGCGGAAGCGGCGCCCAGCGCCCAGATCATCCCGGCGATCCTGCCGGGCGCCGAGCACATGATGGAGTTCCACGGCGTCGCCCGCGGCCGGTGCTGGGCGGGCATCGTCGGCGAGGAGCCGATCCTGCTCGAAGCCGGCGAGGTCGTGATCTTTCCGCAGGGCGATCCGCACGTGATCGGCAGCCGCGCGCGGCCGCTGCGCAAGGGGCCGGACCTCGGCCTGTACCAGGCGCCGCGCCCGGCCCAGTTGCCGTACGAACTGAACGTGAGCGAGGGCGGAACCGCCGCGCACGCGCTCGAGCCGGGCGAGACCGACGCCACGATCGTCTGCGGCTTCATCGGCTGCGACGCGCGGCCGTTCAACCCGCTGCTCGCGTCGCTGCCCCGGCAGCTGCGCGTGCCCGGGACTTCGCCGGCTGGCGGCGGCTGGCTCGCGACGATGCTCGAGGCGGTCGTGCAGGAGTCGCACGCGAAGCGCTCCGGCGGCGAGGCGGTGCTCGAGCGCATGGCCGAGATGCTGTTCGTCGAGTCGCTGCGCCGCTACGTCGACTCGCTGCCCGCCGGCGAGACCGGCTGGCTCGCCGGCCTGCGCGACGCGGCCGTGGGTCGCGCGCTCGCGGTCCTGCACGATCGCCCCGCCGAGGCGTGGACGCTCGAGCGGCTCGGCGAGGCGGCCGCGGTGTCGCGCTCGACGCTCCACGAGCGCTTCGTGAGCCTGCTCGGCCAGCCGCCCATGCAGTACCTGGCGCAGTGGCGCATGCAGCTCGCGGCGCGCTGGCTGCGCGACACCGACGCGAAAGTGCTGGAAGTGGCGCTCGAAGTGGGCTACGAGAACGAAACGGCCTTCGCCCGCGCGTTCCGCCGTGCGACCGGTGAATCGCCCGCCGCGTGGCGCCGCGCGCGGCGCGCGCGCCCGGGCCGAAGCGGGAACGACGGGGTGTCGTCCGCGCAGGAAGGGGCGCGGCCGGTCGCCCGCTGAACGCCGCGCGCAGCACCTCCCGGCGCCGCACCGGCGCCGCGGAAAGCTCGACTCGGCCCGCAAGCGAGGAGGACGCCACATGCACGGACCGGACGATCGACCCGCCCCGCCCGACCTGGCGCAGGGCATCGCCGCGGCGGACGTCGCCGACGGCGCCATGCTGCTCGGCCACGTGGGCGATGCGCCGGTGCTGCTCGCGCGCCGCGGCGACGAGTGGTTCGCGATCGGCGCGACGTGCACCCACTACGACGGCCCGCTCGCCGACGGGCTGCTCGTCGGCGACACCGTGCGCTGCCCGTGGCACCACGCCTGCTTCAGCCTGCGGACGGGCGAAGCCGTGCGCGCACCCGCGCTCGATCCGGTGCCGTGCTGGCGCGTGGAGGTGCGCGACGGGCGCGTGTTCGTGCGCGAGAAGCGCGCGCCGCAGCCGGCGCACGCGCGGGCCGGCGGCCCGGCCGTGCCGGACGCGATCGTCGTCGTCGGCGCCGGCGCGGCGGGCCAGGCCGCGATCGAGACGCTCCGGCGCGAAGGCTACGCGGGGCGGCTCACACTGCTGGGCGCCGATCCCGACCCGCCCTGCGACCGGCCGATGATGTCGAAGGGACTGCTGGCCGGCTCGGCGAATCTGGACCAGGTCCCGCTTCGCCCGCCGCAGTTCCATCGCGAGCACGACGTCGAGCTGCACCTGGGCGCGCGCGTCGAAGCGATCGACGTCGCGCGGCACGAGGTGCGCGTGGCGGACGGCACGCGGCACGCGTACGAGCG
>CAZIXL010000715.1:0-2125 GCA_964542885.1 uncultured bacterium | reverse complement strand
CGCCGTGGTGCTGCTGCTGGACCTCGAATGCTCGCCGTGCGCGACGATGGTCGAGCAGTGGAAGGCGCACGCGGCCAGCGACAGCCTGCGCGACGTGCGCCTGGTCGGCGTCACCTACTACCCGCTCGCGCGCATCGCCGAGTACCGGCGCGAGCACGACGTCCCGTTCCCCGTCTACGCCGACACCGCGGGCGCGTTCGTCCGAGAGCACGGCGTGAACGACTTCCCGCTGGTCGTCGTCGTGGACCCGTCGCTCGCCATGCGCTTCGTGACGTTCGACCCGTACGCGGAGTTCTCGGCGGACTCGATCCGCGCCTGGGTCCGGCGGTGACGGACGCGGTTCAGCGCCCGGCCGGTACCCTCGTGCCGTCCTCGCGACGTCGCGACGTGCGGCGCGCGCGCCGCCACGCCCCGGGCGACTCGCCCACCTCGCGGCGGAACGCGCGCGAGAAGGCCGCTTCGCTCTCGTAGCCCACGTCGAGCGCGATCTCGAGCACCTTGTCGTCGGTGTCGCGCAGGCGGCCGGCCGCGACCTGCATGCGCCAGCGGGTCAGGTACTGCATCGGCGGCTGACCGATGAAGTGCACGAACCGCTCGTGCAGCACCGTGCGCGAAAGGCCCGCCTGGTCGCCGAGCCGCTCGAGCGTCCACGGCTCGCCCGGTTTCTCGTGCAGCAGCGCGAGCGCGCGGCCGACGCCGGGATCGCGCATGCCCGCGAGCCAGCCGGTCTGCTCCTCGGGCAGCCCGTCGAGGTAGCGGCGCAGCACGTCGAGGAACATCATTTCGCTCATGCGCTCGAGCACCGCCTCGCCGCCCGGGCGGCGGCGGTTGGATTCGTCGACGGCGGACTTGAGGAACAGCGAGATCCACGAGCCCGCCCCCGCCGCCGCACCCGGCATGTGCAGGATGCGCGGCAGCGAGGCGAGCAGCGGGTTGAACGGCTTCGCGTCGCAGGCGAGGAAGCCGCAGACGAGCGTCGTGTGCGTCTTGCCACCGCCGTCCAGCTGCACCGTGGTCATGCCCTGCTCGCTCACGCCGAGCGCGAACGGCAGCTGCGGCGGCCGGGGCGTGAAGTAGAGCGCGGTGTCGACCTTCTCGGCGCGCATGCCCGGGGCGCTCGACATGACGTGCGCGTCGCCCTGCGGGAACAGGATCACGTCACCGGCCTCGAGCCGCACGGGGCGTTCGCCCGCGGTGGCGGCCCAGCACGCGCCCTCGGCCAGGCCGTGGAACTCGATCACGTGCTCGGTCCCCGGCATGATCGCCGGGATCAGCTCGCACGAGGCGGGCGCCTCGGCCACCCAGGGCTCGGCGCCCCGGATGTAGTAGAAGACCGCACCGTGCAGCCGCACGGTGCGCAGCATGTCCGAGAGGACGTCGCCGCTCATGCATTCCCCCCAACGGAATCGGCCCGGGTGCGGCCGGGCCCGGCCCCCGGACGCTCGGTCAAGTCTTCCCGACGCCCGGTAGGGCGGGACTATCGCCGCTCCGGGCATCCTGCGCCACGTGGGAATTGGCCCACGCCAAGCGTTGGGAGAAAGCACATGACGACGATCGACCGCAGCGTGAAGCCCGATTTCGAAGCCATCAAGCAACGCCAGCAGACCGTGTGGTCCTCGGGCGACTACGCCCGCATCGGCGTGCAGCTGCAGCTCGCCGGCGAGTCGCTCTGCGAAGCCGTCGACCTGCGCGCCGGCGAGCGCGTGATCGACGTGTGCGCCGGCAACGGCAACGCGACGCTCGCCGCCGCCCGCCGGTTCGCCGAGGTCACCTCGACCGATTACGTCCCGGAGCTGCTCGCCCTGGGGCGCCAGCGCGCCGACGCCGAGGGGCTCACGATCGAGACCCGCGTCGCCGACGCCGAGAACCTGCCGTTCGACGACGGCGCGTTCGACGTCGCTCTCTCGACCTACGGCGTGATGTTCGCGCCGAACCAGGGGCGGGCGGCCGCCGAGTTGCTGCGCGTGGTGCGTCCCGGCGGCCGCATCGGTCTCGCGAACTGGACGCCCGAGGGCTTCATCGGCGAGCTCTTCCGGGTCGTGGGCCGCTTCGCGCCGCCCCCGGCCGGCGTGCAGTCGCCCGCCACGTGGGGCACCGAGACGCGCCTGGTCGAGCTGTTCGGCCC
>CAZIXL010000714.1:0-2126 GCA_964542885.1 uncultured bacterium | reverse complement strand
CGCGGCAGATGGCGGGGGTGAAGGCCGCGGGCGGGACGTTCCTGGGGATCGGGACGCTCGAGGACATCCTCGAGGAGATCGTCGGCGATATCGAGGACGAGCACGACTAGGCGCGCGGCGCCGCGCAGGCCGCGAAGGGCCGGGACGGGCGATCGTCCCGGCCCTTCGTCGCGCCCGGCCGCGGGACGGCCCGGTCAACGCTTCCCGGTCTTCTTCAGCACCACGCCCGAGCACGCGATCCAGTGGATCCGCGTGTGCGGGTAGCGGTGCAGGAAGTAGCTGAGCGGCGTGTGCGCGGCCACCGCGTGCCAGTTCACGCCGCGTGCGGCGGCGGCGGCGCCGAACTGCTTCCAGAACTCGGTCGCGGGCGCGAGCGTCATTTCGTTGGCGTTCATCCGTGCGCGGATGACGCGCGCCGGCGGCAGGGCGCCGGCGTCGCCGCGCAGGATCGCCTCGGCCTCGGGCACCGAGAGAGGTTCGAGCGAGTCCTTGTAGAAGACGACCTCGGAGCCGGGCGGCACCTCGACGAACACGTTCGAGCGCCCCATGACTTCCCACCCTCCGTGACCGCAGACGTACAGGTCCATTTCGGTTCGACCTCGCGAAGAGCGTTGACGACGACGGACGGGCGGATGCTCCGCCCCGGGAGAGAATGCGTCGCTGCGCCCCGGAAAGCGCAACGCGAATTCTCCGAGCGCGCCGGTCGGGTGCCGCCTCCGGGGCGCCCGCGCGACGGGGTACGACCCGGCGCGCGGGGGAAACTCCGCTTGTTGGCCCCCGGCGCGCGTGGTACACCTCCGCACGGAACATGGACGTGCCACAGAGTTCCCAACACGAGGTGTCCCCTCGGAACACCGCAAAGCGGGGGGCTTCATGCCGCAGTGGACTCTGTTCGAAAACGACTTTCGAACGATTGACCAGGTCCTCTCGGAGCTGCTGGAGCGTACCAACGCCCTGTCGGCTCATCTCATCGACCGTTCGGGCCAGCTGATCACTTCGGCCGGCCGGGTCGACGATTTCGACGCCATGTCGTTCGCGAGCCTGGTCGCCGCCGACTTCACCGCCAACGCCGAGCTGGCCCAGTTGCTGGGCGAGAACGGGGTCGCCGCCGTCGTGAGCGAAGGCAGCAGTCGCTCCATTCACTCGTGCCTGCTGGCCGACCGCGTGATCCTCTGCACGGTGTTCGACAGGCGCAGCACGCTCGGGCTGGTGCGCCTGCGGTCGCGAAGGGCCGCCGACGTGCTGGACACCGTCTTCCGCGGCCTGTTCGAGAAGGTCGGGATCACCGAGGTTCCGGTGCCGGAGTTCGCGGACGCGCCCGACTTCGCACTGGCCGCCTCGAGCGAGGTGGACGCGCTCTTCGGCGACTGATCGCCAACCGCCTCGCCTCGGGAGGATCGTCCGTGGCCCTGATCAACCACCGGACGCGTGAGATCCATTTCAAGATCGTCTACTACGGCTGCGGGCTCTGCGGGAAGACCACCAACCTTCGCGCGCTGCACGACAAGCTGCCGGCCGAGCGTCGCGGCAAGATGATCTCGATCGCGACCGACCACGAGCGCACGCTGTTCTTCGACTTCCTGCCCATCGACCTGGGGCAGGTGAACGGCTTCCTGACCCGCTTCCACCTCTACACGGTGCCGGGACAGGTCTACTACCGGCTCTCCCGCCGCGCGGTGCTGCAGGGCGTGGACGGACTGGTGTTCGTGGCCGACTCGCACCCGGCGCGCGAGCACGCGAACCGCGAATCGCTCGCCGACCTGCACGACCACCTGCGGACGCTCGGCGTCACGGGCCCCGTGCTGGCGCGGATCCCGTGGGTGATCCAGTACAACAAGCGCGACGCGGCCATGCCGATCCCGCTCGAGCGCCTGCGTGCCGCGCTGAACCCGCACGGCTGGCCCGAGTTCGAGGCCGTCGCGAGCGAGGGGAAGGGCGTGAGCGAGACGCTGCGCGCCGCCTGCAAGGCCGTGCTCGCGCGGCTCGCCTCCGGCACGCCCGTGCCGGCACACGCGAGCGCCGGCGCGCACGCGCCGTCGGCCGCGCACGCCGCGGCGCACGCCGTCCCGCACGCACCGGGCCCGCACGCGCCCGCGAGGCCCGGTCAGCCGGCGCCCGCGCGCCCC
>CAZIXL010000713.1:0-2129 GCA_964542885.1 uncultured bacterium | reverse complement strand
GGATCGACGAGCACGGCCTGCCCCAGGCGGCATTCGAGTGGTACAAGGACCTGCGCCGGTACGGTTCCGTGCCGCACTCGGGCTTCGGGATCGGCGTCGAGCGCACCCTCGCCTGGATCGCGGGCCTCGACCACGTGCGGGAGAGCATTCCGTTCCCCCGCATGCTGTACCGACTCGCGCCGTGAGAGGTCACCGGAGGGGCCGCCCGGGCCGTGCCGGCGCCGCCGGGCCGAGCGGGACATTGACATGGCTTCCAGAGGCTTCCTACACTTGAGCCACTTCGTGAACCGGAGCGCCGGAAGTGTTTTCCACCAGCCGGTTTCGCTCCTCATGGCGTGTGCCCTGTTCAGCCTCTCCGGGTGCGCGCAGGATCGCTCCCCACGATCCGTGGAAGATTCCGAGACCAGCGGGCGTATCAAGGTCGTCTGTGCACCCGAGTTGCGGGTGATGATGGACCGCGAAGTGTCGGCGTTTCACGAGCTGTACCCGCAGTCCGAGGTCGAGATGGTGTCCGGGCAGTCCCGCGAGGGCGTCGCGGACCTCATGAACCAGCAGGCGGACCTCGTCGTGGCGGCCCGGGAGCTGGAACCGGAGGAGCGCAGCGTGGTGGTCAAGGGCGGCATGGAACTCGAGGGGTATCGAGTCGGGAAGGACGCGATCTGCGTGATCGTCCGCCCGGACAATCCCCTGCTTTCCATCTCGCTCGAGGACCTGCGCCGGATCTTCCTGCGCGAGGCGCGCAACTGGTCCGACGTCCACGGCGGGGCCGGCGCGATCGTGCCCGTGATCCCGCCGCCCTCCGGCGACCTGATGACCGCGTTCGTGCAGCGGGTGATGGGCGGCCGGACCCCGACGGCCCCTGCGGTCCGGGCGGACGCCGACTCGGACGTGGCGGGCATCGTGGCGCGCACGCCCGGGGCGATCGGTTTCGTGTCCTCGGTCTTCGCGGGGGACGACGTCAGGGTCCTTCGCCTGTCGGCGCTCACCGGCCTGCCCGACTGGAAACCGGACGCCGAACACGTGTACAAGGGGGACTATCCGCTGTCCCGCATCATCAACCTGTACGTCCGTTCGCGGGGCCCCAAGCTCGCGAACGGCCTGGTGACGTTCGTCTCGAGCCGCGACGGCCAGGCGATCCTGCACGAGTCGGGTTTCGTGCCGACCGCCGTTCCCGTCCGGTTCGTCCGGCGCTCCCCGATGCTCGGTTCACACTGAGGAGAGGCGAGAACACGACATGAAGCTCCAGACCCCCGATCGGGTGTTCGCGCGGTTACGCGGAGTCGCGCTCGCGGCGCTCGCGGCCCTCGTTTTCTGCGCGCCGGTGGCGCGTGCCGACGACCTGAAGGATGCGCGGAACGCGCTGGCCGCAGGCCAGTACGACGTCGCGCTGGCGCTCTTCCAGCGCGTGGCCTCGCAGGGCTTCGCCGAGGGCGCGGCCGGCATGGGCCAGGTCCAGCTGCGCAAGCACGACTACGCGAAGGCCAGGGCGGCGTTCGAGCAGGCCCAGAAGATGGACGCCAACCTCGCGCTGGCCTGGTACGGGCTGGGCGAGGTGGAGCGCCGCCAGGAGAAGTACGCGGCGGCCCTGCCGTTCCTGCAGAAGGCGGTGGACATCGACCGGAAGTTCCCCGAGGCGCAGCTGGCGCTCGGCCAGACGCTCACGCAGCTCAAGCAGTACGACGAGGCGATCAAGGCGCTGAACCCGGGCCTCAACTGGGGCACGAAGTGGAAGCCGCGTTTCCTGGTCGAACTGGGCAACGTCGAGATGTCCCGTGATTCGCTGCGGGACGCCGGCATCTACTTCACCAAGGCGCAGCAGGAGTCGCCCGACGACCCGGTCACGAACCGCGCGCTGGGTGACTTCTACCTCAAGCGTGGCATCGGCTCCCTGGCGATCCCGAACTACCAGCGCGCCGTCTCGCTCGACAGCAGCGACGTGGACCTGCACTTCGCGCTCGCGAAGGCGCTCGAGTACGACCAGCGCTACAACGACGCGCTGAACGAGTACAAGTGGGTGACCGACCGCGACGGGAACTTCGCGCCCGGCCAGTACGCGCTCGGCAGCCTGTACTACCGCTCCGGCCAGGCCGACCCGCGGCGCTACGCGGACGCGCGGCCGTACCTCGAGA
>CAZIXL010000712.1:0-2131 GCA_964542885.1 uncultured bacterium | reverse complement strand
CCTTCACGATGCTGGACGAGTCCACCCAGTCCACGATGAAGTTGGGCAGCAGGTCGAACAGCTGCATGAACATGAGCCAGAAGCCGCCCATGATCAGGATGAACGTGATCAGCCGCAGGTTGAAGAGGTTCGAGAACGTGTCCCAGGCCGTGCGCAGGAAGCCGCCCGATTGGTCGCCCCCCGACTCGATGTGCGGGTACGTGAGCAGCATGAAGAAGTTGAGGGAGACGATGACCGCGCATCCGAAGAACACCGTCGGCCACGAGATGCCGTAGAGGAAGTGCGCGAGCGGCGGCCCGAGGAAGCCGCCCACGTTCACGAGCATGTAGAACAGTCCCCAGCCGATCGACGAGTTCTCCGGGGTCATCGTGCGCTGCAGCGACCCCCACACGCCGGGCTTGAAGATCGCGGTGCCGAACGCGAGCACCAGGCAGCCGATCGTGAAGGGCCAGAAGTCGCGTTGGGTCGCCATCAGGATGTAGCCGATCGCCTTGATCACGATCGAGATGGCGATCGTCTTCTTGTAGCCGTAGCGATCCGCGAAACCGCCCGAGAAGATCGGCACGCCGGTCTGGACGAGGGCCCAGAGCATGAAGATGTCGCCCTTCTGGCCCTGCGTGAAGTGCAGGCCGTGGATCTCGTCGGCCTGGGCGATGTAGATCGGGATCACGACGCGCACGCCGTAGTAGGCGAGACGCTCGAACATCTCGATGATGTTCAGCATCCAGAACGCGCGCGACAGGCGGCCCAGCTGTGCGAAGAGGCCGGGCTTGCCGTCGTTCGCGGCCGCAGGCATCGCTTGCATGCATCCTCCAGGGCGGTGGAAGTCGGGATCCGGGCGAGCGAGGGCGGGAGCCTAGCCGGTCGGCCCGGTGACGGGAAGCCGCAACGCCCCGCCGCCCGCTCGTGGACGACCGGCGCCGGCGCGCCGGCTTGCGCGCCCCACCGGACCTGCGGATAGGATGCGCGCGCGATCCGCATTCTCTCCCGCGTGCCTTCCCGTGCACCCCGGACGCGAGGGTGCACGCCGACGCCCCGCCGCGCTCGGCGCGGCCTCACCCCAACGAGGGACCTCCCATGATTCGTCGTACGCTCGTCGCCACGCTCGCCCTCACCGCGCTCGCCGCGGGTGCCGCCCTCGCCGACGACCCCAAGCCCATCGAACCGGGTCCGTGGAAGCTCGGCGAGGTGCTGGCCCTCAACCTGTCGCAAAGCTCCTTCAGCACGAACTGGTACGGTGGCGACAAGGGCTCGATCGTCTGGGTGCTCACGAGCAGCACGACCGCGGAACGCCAGTTCAGTCGTCGCTTCAACAGCTCCACGTCGCTCTCGCTCTCGTACGGCCAGACGAGCCGGCAGATCGACGACCCGGCGAATCCCGGCCAGCGCACGTGGGACGTCCCCGACAAGACCACCGACCAGATCCTGCTCGAGTCGGTCGGCCGATTCACGCTCGATTCGTTCGTCGACCCCTACTTCGCGCTCCGCGGCGAGTCGCAGTTCAGCGACGAGAGCAATCCGCTCGGCACGCTGAGCCTGAACCCGATCCGGATCAAGGAGTCCGCCGGTATCGCCCGCGTGCTCTTCAAGGCCGAGGACCGCGAGGCGATCACCCGGCTCGGCTTCGGCTTCCGGCAGACGTTCGGCCGCACGCTGCTCACGGCGTCGCCGCGCACGACCAGGAGCTTCACCTCGAACGACGGCGGCTTCGAGTGGCAGACCGACGTGAAGCAGCCGCTGCTCCAGAAGAAGGTGCTCTGGACGGGGACGCTGCTCGTCTTCCAGCCGGTGATGTACTCGCGGTCGACAGCGCTCGAGGACTTCGATCGCGAGGCGCTCGCGGCGTTCCCGGGTCGCGAAGCCGTGGCCGACTTCTGGAAGGCGACCGACGTGAACCTGCAGAGCACGTTCTCGGCGCAGATCACGAAGTCGTTCGGCGTGAACCTGTTCGCGCAGTGGATCTACGACAAGTTCGACGCGGCGACGAACGTCGACAACTCGCAGGACCTGGCCGTCCGCATCGCGCAGATCGACCGCGGCGTACGCAAGGCCGGCCAGTTCAAGGAGACGCTCGCCCTGGCGCTGACCTACCGGCTCTTCTGAGGCCGCGCGGCGCGTCCGGGCCGTGACC
>CAZIXL010000711.1:0-2132 GCA_964542885.1 uncultured bacterium | reverse complement strand
CAACGACAATCGCGCCCGCGCACTTCTGAAGGTGGGGCTCGAGATGCAGGCGCGTGCGGAGACCGCTGCGCAGGAGAGCCGGTACCTCGCCGCCCTGCAACTCACGATGAGTGCGCGCGAGCGACTCTTCAAGGCGATGCGCCTCTGCAACGTCGCCGAGAGCCTGAGCGAGACGGCCGCCCGGGCGATCCAGCGCACCGACCAGGTTCTCGCTCGTGCCCGCGAGCGGCTCGAGGAGAGCGGCTCCGAGCAGGCTCGAAAGGCCCTGGACCAGGCGGCGTCGATGCAGGCCGAAGCCCAGTCGGAGTATCGTTCGGAGCACTTCGAGGCGGCGCTCCGGCTGACGCACACGGCCCGCCTCCTGGCGCAGCGAACGATGCGGCGTGGTGCGCCCCCGGGCCCGGGCCCCGGTGCGCCTCGCTGAGCCCCGGAATCGAACCGACCGCCCAGCGACCTCCCATGACGACGACCCGCGGGTCCCACGACCGCCACGGACCCCGAAAGCACGTCGTGAGCGCGGCCCTCCCCGGTTTCCGGCCGGCGTGGGCCGCGATCGCTGTCTGCCTGTGCGTCGCGCGCCCCGCGCACGCCTCCCCGGACGACAGCGTCTCCGTCCGGGTGGAGATCGGGGCGTCCACCGAGGTCTCCAACGAGCAGTTCTACGAATCCTCGATCGACGACACGACGTTCCTCGGCCGGCAGCTC
Source organism: uncultured bacterium (assembly GCA_964542885.1). Lineage (GTDB taxonomy): Bacteria > Eisenbacteria > RBG-16-71-46 > RBG-16-71-46 > RBG-16-71-46 > CAIXRL01. The sequence continues at coordinate 1,427 of CAZIXL010000711.1, read as the reverse complement.
CACAGCAGTCCGGAGAGCCGGACAACCGCGGTCGCCATGGCCGAGCTCGTGCGCGGCGCGGCGGACGGTCGCTGGCTCGCACGGCTGGCGCCCGACCTCGTCCTTGGGGACGGCGTGAAGCGCATCGGCACCGCGGCGGCGGTCCAGTTCAGGCCCGAGGGCCGGACGCGGTATTCGCTCGAGCCCCGCTTCGACTATCGCGACGAGACGACCTTCGGCCAGGTGCGTCGAGACTGGCGGGCGGGGTTGCTCGGGCGCTGGCGGCGCACCTCGCTCGACGACGTCTCGACGCTTCGCGCCGCGCTCGGCACCGAGGTCGTGCGCTCGCTGTCCGGGAGCGACCCGTTCGTCCTCTCGGGGACCTCGGCGCGCGCCGGGTTCGGCTACGATCGCAGCCCGCTCTTCGGCTGGAACTGGGGCCTGGAGTACGGCGCCGTCGCCCGGGTCTACCGCGACTCGACGTACCGCGACCACCTCGAGCACCGCGTTTCGTTCACGGCGCGGCGGGATGTCGGCATCGGCCACCTGGTCGACGTGGACGTCGAGGTCGATCGGCGGGAAGCGCTGAACCATCCGGAGAACTCGCGCGACCGTTTTCTGCAGGCACGCGCCCGCGCCGGGGCGAGCTTCGCGCTCGCGACGAACTGGTCCCTCCGACCGGAGGGGGGAGTCGAAGTCGTCGCCTACGACGACCCGGACAGCCTCACGGACTTCGACTACGCCGTCTCGGGCGCTTCCCTCGACCTGCGCCACGAGTTCGGCCTCGCCTGGCGCGTTTCGACCGGCCCGCGTCTCGAGTGGCTCACCTCGTCCTGGAACCCGGCCGAGCAGTATCGCGAGTTCGCTTGGGGGGTCGGCGTGGAGTACCTGACCGCGCACAACTGGCTGAGCCTGGCGCCGGCGGTGGGGCACCGCGCCTACGACGAGGAAGGCTCCGTCGCGACCGACGTGTCGCTCGAGTCGATCCCGCTGCACACGAACTTCGACTTCCTCGAATTGACGGCGTTCGCCGACCAGTTGCTGCCCGGCTCGCTGCGCGTGCGGGCGCTGGCGACGTTGCGCGGTGAGCGCCACACGGACCGCGACCAGGATGCGAGCAGCCTTTACTTCTCGGTGGACGTCCGTAGACTGTTCTGACCTGCGCCCCACCACGGAGGGTCGGATGGCCTCGCGCCGAAACGTCCTGGGCCTCGTCGTTCTCGTCGTACTCGTCGGCTTCGCCGGTCTCGTGGCGGTCACGCGCCTTCGGGGGCCGTTGCGCGTTCCGCTCGAGCACCAGTTGCTCGTCTACGACGTGCCTGCCGAGATCGAGGAGGCGCCCCCGCCGTACCTGCCGTTCAGTTGGGCGGCGCTGCGTCGCGACCAGCCGACCCTGCTCGACGTGTGCGACGCCATCGACCGGGCCGCCGCCGACGGCGATGTCGATG
>CAZIXL010000710.1:0-2133 GCA_964542885.1 uncultured bacterium | reverse complement strand
GGGCGTGACCGACGCGCTGCCCAAGCTGGTGAGCCATTCGCTCATGCGGCCCGTCTTCCACCTGCCGCACCCGGTGCAGGTCGCGGTGACCGAGGCTTCCGCCGCCGACCTGCTGGTGCAGCTCGCGGCGCACCGGCTGGACCTCGTGCTCGCCGACGAGCCCGCGCCGGGCGCGCTCGGGCTGCGGGCGTTCAACCACCGCCTGGGCGATTGCGCGGTGTCGTTCGTCGCCACGCCAGCGCTCGCGGCGCGCCTGCGCCGCACCTTCCCGCGCTCGCTCGACGGCGCCCCGGTGCTGCTGCCGTCGCAGGGCACGGCGCTGCGCCGCTCGCTGGAGCACTGGTTGCGCTCGCGCGGGCTCGCGCCGCACGTCGTGGCCGAGTACGACGACGCCGCGCTCCTCAAGATCGCCGCGGCCGATGGCCTGGGGGTGATCCCGCTGCCGGCGGTGGCGGAGCGCGACGCCAGCGGGCGGTACGGGCTCGCCCGGGTGGGCCGGGCGGACGACTGCAGGCAGGAGTTCTTCGCGATCAGCACCGAGCGCCAGCTCACCGACCCCGTGGTCGTCGCCATCACGACCGGGGCCCGGGAGTGGCTGCGGGCGGGTTCAGCCGTCCTCGCCAAGCGCAAGCCCCGCAAGGCCGCGCGCTGATCCGGGACGGCGCCCGGGGAGCCGGCCGGCCTGCAAGAGGGCTGCAAAGACTCCCGTCGCGGCGCTTCTCCCGTTGACCGAACTCCATCCGAACCCCTACCTTGCGGTCCGACTCTAACGTTCACGTAAGGGTATGAGCGAAACGACACAAACTCCCGTGTCCGACCGGGGGCGGCTGCTCCGGGTCGGCGACATCGCGAAGGCGACGGGCAAGACCGTCCGGGCCATCCACCTCTATGAGGAGTTGGGGCTGCTCGAGCCGGCGACCCGTTCGAGCGGCGGTTTCCGGCTCTTCGACCCGTCGGCGGTCGAGCGCGTGCGCTGGATCGATTCGCTGCACGGGCTGGGGTTCTCGCTCCAGGAGATGCGCGAGGTCCTGCAGAAGTGGTGGAGCTCGGAGCAGGGCCCGACGGCGATGGCGGACCTGCGCGCGCTCTTCCAGCGCAAGCTGGGCGAGACGCGGGACGCGATCCAGCGCCACGAGCAGCTCGCGGCCGAGCTCGAGGAGGGCCTGCGCTACCTCGAGACGTGCGAGAGCTGCGAGGCGCCGGGCACGGTGCACGTGTGCGTGAACTGCCGGCAGGACCACGGCGTCGCCGTGGCGCCCCCGCTGGTGGCCGGAATCCAGGGCGCGACGCAGGTCGCGCCGAGAAGCAACCGGCCCGCGTTCGTGCGGGTCGAGGACATGCTGCAGCAATCCGTCCGCGACGCGGGCCGCGAGGGCGGCCGGGCGGACGAATCCCGAAAGGAAGGTTCGAGATGATCACCCTGACGCCCGTCGCCGCGACCAAGGTCCAGGAGCTGCTGGCGCAGCGCGGCACCCCCCAGATCGGCCTCCGCCTCGGCGTGCGCGGCGGCGGCTGCTCGGGCAACTCGTACTTCATGGAGTTCTGCGAGGCGGAGTCGACGGGCGACGAGGTGATCGAGTCGCACGGCGTGAAGCTGGTCGTCGACCTGAAGAGCATGGTCCTGCTCGGCGGCACCGAGATCGACTACGTCGAGGGACTGATGGGAGCCGGATTCAAGTTCAACAACCCGAACGTGAAGCACAGCTGCGCCTGCGGCGAGAGCTTCTCGGCCTGATTTCGAATCGATGCGCCGCGTGCCCCGGGCCGGGGTGCGGGGCCGCGCGCGACACGCGAACGAAGGGAACGCCAACGTCATGAGCAACGCGTCCGAGCTGGTGGTGAAGGACCTCCACGTCTCCGTGGAGGGCAAGGAAATCCTGAAGGGTCTTTCGCTCGAGATCGCGAAGGGCGAGATCCACGCGCTCATGGGCCCGAACGGCTCGGGCAAGAGCACGTTCGCGAACACGCTCATGGGACACCCCAAGTACGAGGTGACCTCGGGCGAGATCCTGTTCCGCGGCGAGAGCGTGCTCGAGATGGAGACCGACGAGCGCGCCCGCGCGGGCCTGTTCATGGCCTTCCAGTACCCGGTCGCGATCCCGGGCCTGACGTTCGCGAGCTTCCTGCGCGCCG
>CAZIXL010000709.1:0-2134 GCA_964542885.1 uncultured bacterium | reverse complement strand
GCGCGGTGTGGCCGTCGACGGGCAACTACTGCCGCGGCGGCGTCGCGATCTCGCGGATCATGCAGTGCCGGGGCGTCGCCGTGCTGCCCGAGCAGATGAGCGAGGAGCGCTTCCGCTGGCTCGAGCGCTGGGTGACGGAACCGGGCGACATCGTCCGCACGCCCGGCTGCGAGAGCAACGTGCGCGAGATCTACGAGGAGTGCATGCGGCTCGAGCAGGATCCGCAGAACGTGATCCTGAACCAGTTCTCGGAGTACGCGAACCACCTCGCGCACTGGCTCGTGACCGGCACCGCGCTCGAGCGCGTGTTCGAGCACCAGCAGGCGCGGCACCCGGGGCTGCGCGCGGCGGCGTTCGTGTCGGCGAGCGGGTCCGCGGGGACGCTCGGCGCCGGCGACCGGCTCAAGGACCGCTGGGGCACGCGCATCGTCGCGGCCGAGGCGCTCGAGTGCCCGACGCTGCTCGAGAACGGCTTCGGCGACCACAACATCCAGGGCATCGGCGACAAGCACGTGCCGCTCATCCACAACGTGATGAACACCGACGTGGTGGTCGCGATCTCGGACCAGGCGACCGACACGCTCGGGCTGCTGTTCAGCCGCCCCGAGGGCCGCGACTTCCTCGCGCGCCGTTACGGCGTCCCGGCCGGGGTGCTCGACTCGCTCGCCTCGTTCGGGCTCTCGAGCATCTGCAACGTGCTCTCGGCCATCAAGGTCGCGGACCGCCTCGGGCTGGGCCCGCAGGACGCGATCCTGACCGTGGCCACCGACGGCGCGGCGATGTACGCGACCGAGCACGAGAAGACGCTGGCCCGGCGCTTCGGCGGGCGGCTCGAGGAGCGCACGATCGAGCGCGAGCTGGTGAAGTGGCTCTACGAGGCGCGCGGCGATCACATGCTCGAGCTGACCGAGTGCGACCGCCGGCGCATCTTCAACCTGGGCTACTACACCTGGGTCGAGCAGCTCGGCGTGCCGATCCCGGACTTCGTCGCGCGCCGCGAGCAGTCGTTCTGGAAGGACCTGCGCGGGGCGCTGCCGGTCTGGGACGAGCGGATCGCGGAGTTCAACGAGCGCACCGGGGCAGCCGCCGGCAGGTGAGGCCGCAGCCCGCGACGCGCCTGCGCTGCGCCGCCTGCGGCGCGGAGCCGCCGGCGGCCGAGCCGTACCCGTTCCGCTGCCCGAACGCGGGGCAGGACGGCGCCGACCACGTGCTCGCCCGCGTGCTCGAGCCGGGGCGGGCGCACTTCGCGGCGGGCGAGTCGGCGAACCCGTTCGAGCGGCACCGCGAGCTGCTCCACTCCTACGGGCGCGCCCGCGCGCTGGGCATGGACGACGCGGCGTTCGTGGCGCTGGTGCGCGAGCTGGACGCGGCGGTCGCGCGTACCGACGGCGCGGGGTTCCGCGAGACGCCGCTGCGCCGCCCGGCGGCGCTGTGCGACGCCCTGGGGCTCGAGGTGCGCGCCAAGGACGAAACCGGCTCGGTGGCGGGCTCGCACAAGGCGCGCCACCTGTTCGGGATCGCGCTGCACCTGGAGGTGTCGGAGCGCGCCGGCCTCGTGACGCGTGCCGCGAGCGACCGCCGCGGGCTCGCGATCGCGTCGTGCGGCAACGCGGCCCTGGCGGCCGCGGTCGTGGCGCGCGCGTCCGGCCGGCCGCTGCACGTCTACGTGCCCGGGGACGCCGACCCGCTCGTGCTCGCGCGGCTGCACGCGCTCGGGGCGGTCGTGGCGGTGTGCCCGCGCCGGCCGAACGTGGCCGGCGACCCGTGCGTCCACGCCTTTCGCGACGCGAGCCGGGAGGGGGCACTGCCCTTCTGCGTGCAGGGCAGCGAGAACGGGCTCACGGTCGAGGGCGGCATGACCCTCGGCTGGGAGCTGGCGTCGCAGGTCGCGCGCATGGGCGAGCCGCTCGACCGGCTGTTCGTGCAGGTCGGCGGCGGCGCGCTCGCGAGCGCGACGGTCCAGGCGCTGTTCGAGGCGCAGGCCCTGGGCGTGATCGGCCACGTGCCGCGCCTGCACACGGTGCAGACCGAGGGCGCGCGCCCGCTGCGACGCGCGTACGCACGGGTGCGCGACCGCGCGCTCGCCGCGCTCGGCGCCGCGCCGGCGCGGGCGGGCGAGGACGCCGCGCGCGAC
>CAZIXL010000708.1:0-2137 GCA_964542885.1 uncultured bacterium | reverse complement strand
CGAACGACTCGCCCGGCCGCCAGCTCGCGATGCGCGTGAGCCACGGCAGGGTCACGCCCATGAGGCGGAGGCGGTACTCGATCAGCGCGCCCTCGCGCATCTCGATTGGGAGCGGCGTCCGGATCTCGAAGCCGAGGAACGGCGGCGTGATCGCCTCGAGGTTCCGCGCGTCCGCGAAGAATGCGAACGTCTCGTCGAGGCCGGTGGGCACCCACTGGGACGTCTCGAGCACGTGCGATCGCCGGTCCGGCAGCGCACGCGTGCGGATGAAAGGCGTCGATGGGGCTACGAAGACGTTCGAGGACACGGGATCTCCTTCCGGCCGGTGCCCGCTTGGATGCGCCGGTATCGCGGGCGGTTTCGGCGCGAAGGGCGGCCGGGCGGCTTGCTCGCCGAGCGATTCGTGCGCATCCTCGCGGCCACCACCCTGGCGCCGCGAGAGGATCCACCGTGTCCCTGAGCCCCGAAGAGATCGATACCGTCCTCAAGGCCGAGGCCGACCACGAGTGCGACGGCGTCGGCGAGAGCCACGTCTGCGTCCGCATCGTCGCCATCGCCGACCTGCCGAGCCGCTTCGGCCGTTTCCAGGCCGTGGCGTTCTGGAACAACCGCGACGGCAAGGACCACATCGCGATCCTGCACGGCAATCCGCTGGGCCGCGAGAACGTGCCGACGCGCGTGCACTCGGAATGCCTCACCGGCGACGCGCTGGGCTCGCTGCGCTGCGACTGTCGCGACCAGCTCGAAGTCGCGCTGCGCGCGATCGCGGCCGAGGAGCACGGGCTGGTGCTCTACCTGCGCCAGGAGGGCCGCGGCATCGGCCTGCTGAACAAGCTGCGTGCCTACGGGCTCCAGGACCGCGGGCTCGACACCGTCGAGGCCAACCTCGCGCTGGGTTTCCGCGACGACGAGCGCGAGTACTCGATCGCGGCACACATGCTGCACAGCCTGAAGGTGAAGTCGGTCCGCCTGCTCACGAACAACCCGCGCAAGGTGGACGAGCTCGCGCGGCTCGGGGTGACGATCACGGGGCGGCAGCCGCACGTGATCCCGCCGAACGAGTTCAACCGCTTCTACCTCGAGACCAAGCGCGACAAGTCGGGCCACTTCCTCGACGCGCTCGGCAAGCCGCACCTGCCGGAGCAGGGCGAGCCGGTGCAGGTGGAGGGCGGCGGCGCCTGACGCGCGGGCGGTCAGCGCTCGCGGGCGGTGACCGCCCGCAGATCCGCGAGCGAGACGAGCGCGGCGAGGGCGCGTGCGACGGAGCGAAGCGCCGGCATGGGGGATCCTCCGGTGATCGGCCGGGCGCGGCACACGTGCGTGCCCGGCACGGGGCGAGTCGCTACGTCTCCACGTCGCTCGCGAGCACGCGCCGCGCGGCTTCGATCGCCTCGCCGGTGCCGGCGAGGGCGACGACGTCGTCCGCGCGCAACTCGACGTGCCCGTCGGGCACCAGCACCACGTCGCCGCCGCGCGAGATCGCGATGATGCTCGCACCGGTGCGGCCGCGCCGGCGCAGGTCGGCGAGCGTGCGGCCGACCGCCGCGTCGTGCACGGTGAGGCGCACGGGCACGGGCTCGCCGAGCCCCGGAAGCAGGTCGTACGCGCGGCGCAGCGCCTGCTCGCCACCGGCGGGGCCGCCCTCGCGCGCGTGGCGCCCGAGCGCGTCCACCAGCGCCTCGGCGGCGGCGCGCACGTGCCCCTGGAGGTTCGCGGCCGAACGCCAGACGGCGACGCCCAGCACGAGCGCGCTCGCGGCGAAGAGCGCCGGGCCCACGAGCGGCGGCAGGAACGGCTGCGTCACGGCCACGAGCGGCGCGCCGACCACGAGCACGGTCATGAACTGGACCGCCACGACCATGCCGCGCCGCGGGGCGGCGGCGCGATCGAGCCGGCCGGGCTCGGGATCCGGGAACGCCCGGCGCGACAATTCGAGCCCGAGCGCGCGGCCCGTGCGCACGAGGCCGGCGAGGAACGGCGTCGCCAGCACCACGGCCGAGACGACGATCGCCGTGGCGGCGCGCGCGGGCGGCAGGCCGGTGGCCGCGCCCAGGCGCGCGGCGGCGCCGCCGCCCAGCACCGCGGTGCCGATCGCGAGCGCAGCGACGACGCACGCGTCGAGCGCGAGCACGCGCAG
>CAZIXL010000707.1:0-2143 GCA_964542885.1 uncultured bacterium | reverse complement strand
GCGGCAACTTCTCGAACGTCGGCGGCGCGGCGCGCGACTTCATCGCGCGTCTCGATCGCGAGAGCGGCCTCGCGCTGCCGTGGAACCCGGACGCGAACGGGACGGTGCGTTCGATCGCCGCCACGTGCGACCGCATCTACGTGGGCGGCTTCTTCTCGACGATCGGCGGGCAGTCGCGCAACCGCATCGCCGAGCTCGACCCCGCGACCGGGCTCGCCACGGCCTGGAATCCGAACGCGAACGGCCCCGTGTTCACGGTGCTGCCCGCGTCGGGCGTCGTCTACGTGGGCGGCGTGCTGAGCGCGATCGGCGGACAATCGCGCAACCGGCTCGCCGCGATCGATCCGCAGACCGGGCTCGCGACGACGTGGAATCCGAACTCGGACGGCACGGTGCGCGCGCTCGCCGCGAATCCCGGATGGGTGTTCGCGGGCGGTTCCTTCACGACGATCGGCACGACGGCTTCGGGCAACGTCGCCTCGATCGAGTCCGACGCTTCGAATCCGTGCCCCGTCATCGCGCTGCCCGCACCGCCGCTCGCGCCCGCGCTGCTCTCGGCCGCGACGTCGCGCTCGTTCGCGGCGAGCGGCGGGAGCGCGCCGTACTGCTACGCGCTCGCGTCCGGCGCACTGCCCGCCGGGCTCGCGCTCTCGTCCACGACCGGCCTCGTGAGCGGCACGCCGCTCGCGGCCGGAGTCTCGGTGTTCACGATCGTCGCGACCGACGCGCGCGGCTGCCGCGGCGAGCAGAGCTACACCTTCACGGTGCTCGCGGCGCCGCCCGTATCGAGCGTCGCCGCCGACGGCCGCGGCCTGTGCATCAATCCGGGCCAGCCGTGCATCGGCGTCCCGGTCGTCTACACGCGCGCCGACACCGCGGCCGTGCGCTCGATCAGCGTGACGATCCAGCTCGAGGCGTCGAAGCTGTCGCTCTGCACTCCGGGCGCGCCGGCGCTGAGCGTGCACGCGGGTTCGTGGCTCGCCGGTCCCACGAACGGACTGCTCGAAGTCACCGACAACGGCGGCGGTTCCTACACGATCGACCAGGCGCTGCTCGGAGCACCTTGCGGAATCACGGGCGGCGGCACGCTGTTCGTGCTCGACCTGAAGGCCGTGGGCCCCGAGGGCGCGGGAGCGATCACCGTCACGTCGGTCGAAGCGCGCGATTGCTCGAATGCGCCGGTCGCGGTCGCGGCGGGAACCGCGGGATCCGTGAACCTGCTCGGCACCGCGATCACGGTGCTCCCGGTGTCGCTGCCCGGCGCCGTCGCGGGCGTCGCGTTCGCCGACACGTTCACGGCCACGGCCGGCACTCCGCCACTCGGCTTCGCCGTCGCCTCGGGCGCGCTGCCCCCTGGGCTCGCGCTCACTTCCGCGGGGCTGCTCTCGGGCACGCCGCTCCATTCCGGGAACTACGCCTTCACGGTGAGCGCGACGGACACCGGCGGCTGCCGCGGCACGCGGGCCTACACGCTCGCCGTCGCGTGCTCGGCGTTCGTGATCACCCCGTCGCTGCTGCCGGACGGCATCGCCGGCGCCGCGTACGCCGAGACGCTCGCCGCGCCCGGCAGCCTCGCTCCGGCGCCGTTCGCCGTCACCGCCGGTTCGCTGCCCTCGGGCCTCTCGCTCACGAGCGCCGGCGTCCTCTCGGGCACGCCGCTCTCGACGGGCACGTTCGCCTTCACGATCGGTGTCACCGACACGGCGGGCTGCTCGGCTTCCGAGAGCTACGTCGTGGACGTGTTCGCGTCGGCGCCGGTCTCGAGCATCGCCGCGAACACGACGGGGCTCGCGGTGTCGAGCGCGCATCCGTACCCGGCCGTGCCGTTCGTCTTCACGCGCGGCGAGGCGACGCCCGCGCGCGGCGTGACCGTGCGCTTCCGCATCGACCCCGCCTGGCTCGCGCTCCGCACGCCGTCGAATCCGGCGGCGAGCGTGCAGCCCGGTCCGTGGGTCGCGGGCTACCCGAACGCGCAGCTGCTGGTCACCGACGTCGGCGGCGGCGAATACGCGGTGGACCTCGTGCTGCTCGGATCGCCGTGCGGCATCACGGCGGGCGGGACGCTGTTCACGGTCGAACTCGGGGCCGTCGCCGGCGACGGCTCGAGCCCGATCGAGGTGACGTGGGCGAAGGCGCGCGACTG
>CAZIXL010000706.1:0-2145 GCA_964542885.1 uncultured bacterium | reverse complement strand
GCAGGATGTCCTTCTTCTTGTCGTGCTTCCACTGCTCGCCGGGCGTGGTGGTGGTCCAGGCGCCGAACGGCGTCGCCGACGAGCGCTGGATGCCCGTGTTCATGTACGCCTCGTTGTCGTAGCAGACGTAGATGAAGTCCTCGTTGCGTTCGGCGGCGCCCGACAGTGCCTGCAGCCCGATGTCGAACGTGCCGCCGTCGCCGGCCCAGGCGATCACCGTGGTCTCGGTGTCGCCGCGCGCCTGCAGCGCCGCCTTGATGCCGGAGGCCGCCGAGGCGCCGGTTTCGAACGCGGTGTGGAAGAGCGGCACCTTGAGCGAGGACTGCGGCCACGGACCGGCGATGATCGACCAGCAGCAGGCCGGCAGCGTGACGATGGTCTTCGGCCCGAGCGCCTTGAGCACGAGGCGCATGGCCAGCGCGGCGCCGCAGCCGGGGCAGGCGAGGTGCCCGCACTCGAGCAGCTCCACCTGCGGGATCGACGACTTGAGCATGGTCTGGCTCATGGCTTCACCCCCACCCACAGGTCCTCGGCGGCGTCGTCCGGCTTCGGCGCGCTGCCCAGCCCGATGATCTCCTCGATGGTGTCCGGCGTGACGTCGCGGCCGCCCAGGCCCACCACGTAGCCGTCGACGCGCGGCCGGCCGCCGTCCGGCAGGTCGTAGAGCGCCGCCCGCAGCTCCTCGGCGAAGATGCCCGAGTGCCCGGGCGAGATGTTGCGGTCGAGCACCGCCACGCGCGGCACGCCGGCGAGCGCGCGGCGCAGGAGCTCGGTGGGGAAGGGGCGGAACATCTTGATCTTGACCAGCCCCAGCCTGCGGCCCGCCTCGCGCTGGCGGTCCACGACGTAGCGCGTCGTCGACGTGATCGTGCCCGAGGTGACGAGCACCAGCTCGGCGTCGTCGGTGCGATAGGTCTCGATGGCACCCCAGCGACGGCCGAAGCGCTTCTCCCAGTTGGCTTCGATGCCGGCCCACACGCCGAACACCGAGCGCATCGCCTCCTGCTGGCGCAGGCGCATCTCCATGTACACGTCGGGCCGCGTGAGCGCCCCGAACGCGCGCGGGTCGTTCACGTCCAGCTTCAGCTCGGCCTCGCGCCTCCCGAGGAACGCGTCGACGTCGGCGGCCTCGGGAATGTCGACCGGTTCCGACGTGTGCGAGAGGAAGAACGCGTCGAGAACGATCATCACGGGCAGGTTCACCGCCTCGGCGAGCTGGAACGCCTGCACCGTCGTGTCGAGCACCTCCTGGTTGTTCTCGCAGTAGAGCTGCACCCAGCCCGTGTCGCGCTGGGCCAGGGTGTCGTTCTGGTCGCACCAGATCGACCAGCCCGGCGCCACGGCCCGGTTGACGTCGGCCATGACGATGGGCAGCCGCCCGAGCGCGGCCCAGTGCAGCAGCTCGTGCATGAGCAGCAGGCCCTGCGACGCGGTGGCCGTGAACACGCGCGCGCCCGCGGCGGCGGCGCCGATGCTGGCCGCCATCGCGGAGTGCTCGGACTCGACCTTGATGAAGCGCGCCGCCATGCGGCCGTCGGCGCACATCTCGGCCAGCTCCTCGACGATCTGCGTCTGCGGCGTGATCGGGTAGGCGGCCACGACCTCGGCGCGGGCCAGCTTCACGCCCCACGACACGGCGTGGTTGCCGACGATGACCTTCTTCATAGCCCCTCCCGCGTCATGGTGATCGCCCCGCGCGGGCATTCGGCGGCGCAGATGCCGCAGCCCTTGCAGTGCGTGTAGTCGATCACGAGGCGGCCGTCGTCGGCCTTCGAGATCGCGACGTCCGGGCAGAACACCAGGCAGACTTCGCAGCCGTTGCACACCGCGCAGTTGAAGCAGCGCTGCGCCTCGGCCATGGCCGCGTCGTAGGGCAGGCCGTGGTTGGCCTCGCCGAACGTGCGGCGCGTGCGCTCGGCCGGCAGGTAGCGGTCGTGGTGCCACGCCTCGCGGCGGAAGTGCTCGGTGTTCAGGTCTTCGAGCCCGATCACCTCGTTCACGGGATCGGTGCGGCGCACGGGGTCGTCGCCGCGCCAGCGGGTCGCGCTGACGTTGCCCTCGGGGCCGAACCGCAGCGCGCCCACGTCGAGCGCGCCGACGGCGCTCAGGTCCTCGCCCGCGCGCGAGCGGATCATGTGGTCGATC
>CAZIXL010000705.1:0-2149 GCA_964542885.1 uncultured bacterium | reverse complement strand
GTCACCGCCGACGATGTTTTCATGGACTGGGCGGCGGCAATGTACCTGCTGGATGCGAACGTTGGAGACGGGCGCTTTACCTACAAAAACTACCCCGAAGCGCCTCAAACCCGCGATACCGAGACCGTCAGCAGTTGTCCCAGCGGCGTGCTCGACCGCACCGTCAACCAGTATGGCATTGACTACATCAATATCAACTGCTCCGGCGAACATACCATCCATTTCAGCGGTTCCACCGTCTCGGGCTTGCTCCCGGCGGAGGCGTACTCCGGCAAATACGTTTTTTGGTCGAACAAGAACGACGAATCAGACATGACCCTGACGCGCGAGTTCGACTTCACCAACGCCAGCGGACCGATCACGATCAGCTACCGGACCTGGTACAACATCGAAGAGGAATGGGACTACCTCTACCTCGAAGCCTCCACCGACGGTATCACCTGGGAAATCATCAAGACACCCTCCGGCACCGATTCCAATCCGTCTGGCAATGCGTATGGTTGGGGCTACACCGGCTCGTCGAATGGATGGATTCTCGAAGAGGTTGACCTCTCAAAGTTTGCCGGGCAAAAGGTGCAACTGCGCTTCGAATACGTCACCGATGCGGCTGTCACGGAGGAAGGCTTGATGCTGGACGACATCTCCATTGACGCCATCGGCTACACGTCCGATCTCGAAGCGGATAATGGCGGCTGGGAGGGAGCGGGCTTCGTCCACATCCAGAACGTCCTCCCGCAGACCTATCGACTCACGCTCATCGTCAAAGGTGATACCACCACCGTGACCCATATCACGCTCAATGCCGACCAGACCGCCGAGACCCCCGTCTCGTTGAAACCCGGCGAGGAGGCGATCCTGATCGTCTCAGGTATGACACGCTTCACCACCATCCCCGCGCCGTACCAGGTGGAAGTAAAATAAAGGTTGTGTCGTAACGAATCAGCAAGGCAATGACAAAAGGAAATACCATGTCCACAGCGCCAAAATCAGAAGTGTTAAACATGGCGGAACTGGTCTCGTACCAGGACGGTTCCGTCGTCAGCCGCCAGATCACCAAGGCGGACGCGGGCAACGTCACGCTCTTCGCCTTCGACCTGGGGCAGGAACTGAGTGAGCACACTGCCCCGTTCGATGCGCTTGTCCACGTGCTGGACGGGGAGGCGGAGGTCCGCATTTCCGGCAAACCATTCCAACTCAAGACCGGCAATGCCATCATCATGCCCGCCAACGAGCCGCACGCCCTGAAGGCAATACAAAAATTCAAAATGTTGTTGACGATGATACGGAAGTAAGTCGGTCGATCACTGGGGAGGGACAGGGCAAGTAATCAGTGACAAGTGAGCAGGGTCGTAGTAGTGAACATCCCGCAAGCATTGCGCTGTGCGGGATGTTTCATTCTCCAGGCGTCCTACGCGATACAAAATGCCTCAAACCGTTGCTGTTGCACCGACCCATTTTCTCCTCAACCAAAACAGCGATGTCACCATTGGAATCAACGACAAGCCGCCTGCCGCGATGGAGATGATTGTGTAATTTGTGGCGGCAAAGATGAATCCGCTGGAGAGGCTGGCAACAGCGGAAGCCAAACCCACCAACAGGTCGCTGAAGCCCTGCGTGCTCGAACGCTCCGCCGGAGAGAGCTGGTCGGCAAGCAGGGTCGAGCCGCCCACAAAGCAAAAATTCCAGCCGAGACCGAGGAAGAACAATGCCACCGCCAGCGGAATGACATCCGGCGAGAGCGGCGCGAGAATGCACGAAAGCAGGAGCATCGCCGCGCCCGCCAGAATCACCTGCCCGCGCCCCCACTTGTCGATCAAGTAGCCGGAGAAGACCGAAAACGCATACATGCCGATGGTGTGCGACTGGATGACGTGCGAAATATCCACCAGCCCGTGCTGGTGATGGTTCATGTGCCGCGAGGTGATGACCATCAGCCCCACCATCACCACCTGCCCCGAGATCATTGCCGTCACCGCCGTCAACGCCGCGGGCTGGAGCAGGATCGCGCGGATCGAACGCGTCTCACCGTGCGGCGCAGATTCGGGGTAACGAGCCGCCACCTCCCGGCCCAATTCACGCGGGTCGGGGCGCAGTCCCACCGCAACGACCGCCGAAGCAAGCGCAAACAACACAAGCGTGGCAAGGTACG
>CAZIXL010000704.1:0-2149 GCA_964542885.1 uncultured bacterium | reverse complement strand
GAGGCGCAGGTACTTCGCGTACACGGCGCCGCCCAGCAGCCGCGCCGCGAGCCGCTCGGCGAGCGCGGCGAGCAGCAGCGCCACCGCGCCGCCCGTCACGAGCCGGAACAGGAACGACGACGACACCATGCGCACGCGCGAGGCGCGCCCGTCCTGCTCGTAGAAGAAGCGCGCGAGCGCGCCGTCCATGCCGAACACCAGCACGAGCAGCGCGCTGGCCGAGTACGAGATGACCAGGTCGGAGACGCCGTACTGCTGCGGCACCAGCACGCGCGTGAGCACGGGCACGAGCAGCAGGTTCACGGCCTTGCCGCTCACCTGCCCCAGGCCGTAGACGAGCGAGTCGCCCGAGAGCCGCTTGAGCGAGTCGCGAACGCTCACCGCGCGCCCACCGCGTGGTAGATGTCGGCCAGCCGCCGCGCGACGGCGACCGCGTCGTGCTCGCGCTCGACGTAGGCGCGCGAGCGTTCGCCCAGCTCGCGGCGGCGCGGCGCGTCGGCGAGCAGCGCCGCGAGGTCGGCGGCCAGCGTCTCGACGCTCGTGCGCACGACCGGGCCGTCCTTGAGCCGCGGCTCGAAGTCGGGCCGGATGTACGCGAGCGTCGGGCGCGCGAACGCCATGGCCTCGGCGCTCACCATGCCGTACCAGCCCATCTGCAGCTGGTCGACGAACACGTCGCACTCGGCCATGGCCGCGTGCAGCGCGGCCCAGTCCAGTTTCTCGACGACGCGGAACTCGACCGCCGGGAACTTCGGGCGCAGGGCGGCGAACGCCGCCTCGACGAACCGCGTGCCCTTGATGCCGCGGTTGGTCGGCGCGTGCAGCACCAGCCGCGGCGTCTCGCGGAACGGCAGCGGCACGTAGTCCGGCAGCCACACGGCGACGTGCACCTGCTGGGCGCGCGTCGCCGACTCGAGCAGGTCCGGCGTCGAGACGATCTCGGCGTGCGCGTGCGTCGCCGCCTCGCGCAGGATGCGCCGCTGGCGCGCGGGGATGCAGAACGGCGGGTCGCATTCGGTGCACGTGGCGTGCGCGTGCGTGGCCCGCATGTGCGCGCGGTTCCGCACGTCGCAGCCGTGGTAGTGGAACACGAGCTTCTTGCCGAGCGCGCGGTAGAGCGGCAGGTCGAAGTTGAGCGGCGGGACCAGCGTGCGCCCGAAGTGGAAGTGGAACACGTCCCACTTCGCCAGGTGCTTCGCCACGAGCCCGGCGTAGCCCAGGTAGCGCGGCAGCACGCCCATCGCGTCGTAGGGGCGCATCTCGTCGACGCGGTAGTTCGCGAAGGTCGGGTTGGTCGCGAGCGACCACGCCTCGATCCCGATCGCGCGCAAGCCCCGCGCGAGGATGCTCTCCTGGCCCGCGATCTCGGACGGCGCGTGCAGCACCCTCATCGCGCGCTCCCCGGCCTCACCGCGGCCGCCCGAACGGGTTGGGCTTGCCGCACCACGGGCAGGTCCAGCGCGCCGGCCACGGCGGCGCCGCGTCGACGATCGCATGCTCGCCGCACTCGCGGCACACGTGCGTCACGCGCCGCGGCCCGGGCAGGCGCGCGCCGGGCGCGCCGGTGGCGCCGTGCGTGTTCCCCGTCCGGGCGAACGTGAGCACGAAGTTGGCGTCCTTCGCCAGGTCCACGCCGGTCGCGCGGTGCAGCCCCGCGAGCGCGTCGGTGAACGCGCCCTGCAGCGGCTTGGTGCGCGGGTCGTTCATCCACGAGAAGCCGGCGGGCACGAACGCGTGCGCGGTGAGCGTCATGCCGCGGCGGCGGAAGCGGCCCAGCACGCCGCGCAGGTCGAAGCGCTGCTGGTGCTCGATGCGCTTCCGGAACTTGAGCAGCGCGTACTTCGCGAAGTAGCCGGCGAAGCGGTAGAGCCGGTCGTCGAACGCCGCGGCGCGCGGCACCGACAGGTAGAGCGTGCCGCCCGGCTTCGTGACGCGCACCAGCTCGTCGCAGCACGCTTCCAGCTCGGTGACGTGCTCGAGCACGTAGTGGCAGACGACCAGGTCGAACGAGCCGGCGCGCAGCGGCAGCCGCGCGAGGTCGCCGCGGAAGACGCGGTTCGTGTACGCGCGGTCGGGCGGCCCGGGCGGGAACTTGACGTCGAAGCCCGTGATCGCGAGGTCGGGCCGCTCCGCGTAGGGCCACGAGCCC
>CAZIXL010000703.1:0-2149 GCA_964542885.1 uncultured bacterium | reverse complement strand
CGCAGGTCCTCTTCGCGGATCTCGATGTCGACGTCCTCGACCTCGGGCAGCACGGCCACGGTGGCCGCCGAGGTGTGGATGCGCCCCGAGGCTTCCGTCGCGGGCACGCGCTGCACGCGGTGGACGCCGGACTCGAACTTCATCTCGCGGTACACGCCATCGCCCTCGAGCGAGAAGATGATCTCCTTGTAGCCGCCCATGGCGGCATCGGAGACGCTCATCACCTCCTGCTTCCAGCCGCGCGCGTCCGCGTACTTGGAGTACATGCGGTAGAGGTCGCCCGCGAACAGCGCCGCCTCGTCGCCGCCGGTGCCGGCGCGGATTTCGAGGATGACGTTCTTGTCGTCGTCGGGATCGCGCGGCAGCAGCAGCCGCTTGAGCTCGCCGACCAGCGCCTCCTCGCGCGCGCGCAGCCCGGGCAGCTCGGCGTTCGCCAGCTCGGCCAGCTCGGCGTCGCCCGAGGCCACGGCGGCCTCGTCGTCGGCGATCGTCTTCGCCACGTCGCGGTACTCGGTCGAGCGGTCCACCGTCTGCTGGAGGCGCGCGCGCTCGCGCGAGAGGTCGCGCAGCTGGCGCGGGTCCGACGCGACGGCGGGGTCCGACAGCAGCCGGTCGAGCTCGGCGAAGCGGTCCTCGACCCGCCGCAGCGCCTCGACCATGTTGGGCTCCATCATTGGACGAAGCTCACTTCCTTCATGCTGGCGCCCTCGGCGCGCAGCTTCACCACCGTGGGGTCGTCCAGCACGCGCTCGAGCGAGCGGATCGCGATCGCGCACATTTCCAGATCCGGCTCGCGCGTGGTCAGCAGCTGGAACTGCATGCCCGGCCAGGTCGCGACCTTCACCCACGGGCGGTCGAAATACTTGCCCGAGAGCCGGATGAACTCGAACGCCACGCCGGCGATGACGGGCATGCACGCGACGCGCAGCAGGTGCATGCCGATCGACGTCGGCCGGCCCACGAACGTGAACACGACGATGCTCACGACCACGACGAGGAACAGGAACGTCGTGCCGCAGCGCGGGTGCAGGCGCGGGAACTTCTGCACGTTCTCGGGGGTCAGCTCGACGCCCGCCTCGACCGCGTGGATCGCCTTGTGCTCGGCGCCGTGGTAGCCGAGCACGCGCGCCATCTCCTTCCACTGCGAGATGAGCAGCAGGTAGAGCACGAACGCGAGCAGGCGGAAGAGGCCGTCGACGAGCCCGAACGCCATGCGGTCGTGAAAACCCAGCCAGCTCGTGAGGCGCGCGGGCAGCACGACGAACAGCAGCACGCCGAGCGCCAGCGAGAGCAGCACGATACCGCCCTGCAGCAGCTGGCCGAGGCCGCCGGTCTCCTTGCCGCCGTCCTTCGCGGGCTCGTCCTTCGCCGCCTCGTCGGCGCTGAAGTTGAGCGCGAGGATGCCCACGTACATGGTCTCGAACAGCGACACGGCGCCGCGCACGACCGGCAGCGAGAGCAGCTTGTGGCGGCGCGTGACGGACTCGAAGGCGCGGTCCATGAGGGCCACCGAGCCGTCGGAGCGGCGGACGGCGACCGCGATCCTCGACGGCGCGCGCATCATGACGCCTTCGACGACCGCCTGGCCGCCGACCGGCAGGAAGGGCATGCGGACTCCGCGGAAAAGGACACGGGCCCCCGCGCACGGCCGTGTGGCCGGCAGGCGGAGGCCCGGAAGGGGACGCTAACCGTTCGAGGCTTCGGACTTCTCGGCGTTGACCTTCGCGTAGCGCTTGCGGAAGCGGTCCACGCGGCCGGCCTTGTCGAGCAGCTTCTGCTTGCCCGTGAAGAACGGGTGGCAGCTCGAGCAGATGTCGAGGTGGATCTTGCCGTCGGACGTGTGCGGCTTGAGGGTCGTGCGCGTCTTCCACTCGGTGCCGCAGCCGTAGCAGTGGAACTCGCGCATCTCGTAGATCGGGTGAACGCCAGCCTTCATCTGGGTGCTTCTCCGCTGCGGCGGCGTTCCCCGGCGTCCGGGCCGTCCTCGCTCCTCGCGACGAACGGACTGCGGATGGTGCCGGGCGCTCCGCCTGGGTAGGGGTGTGAATGAGGCCGGGGAGTATGCCCGAGCGGGGGGCCGGCGGGCAAGGCGTGCCCGCCGGGGTGCCGGGACCCGGCGCCGTGGGCCGATTTCGGCGTGGCGGCGGCC
>CAZIXL010000702.1:0-2153 GCA_964542885.1 uncultured bacterium | reverse complement strand
CGTCGCGGAAGGGCACGCCGTCCTCGACGAGCGCGTCGGCCAGCTCGACCGCGAGCAGGTCGGGCGTGAGCGTGGCCGCGAGCTTCTCGGGCACGGGCTTGAGCGCCTCGATCGCGGGCGCGAGCGTCTCGAGCAGCGCATCGAGCGTCGCGCCGGTGTCGAGCACCGCCTCTTTGTCTTCCTGCAGGTCCTTCTGGTACGCGCTGGGCAGGCCCTTCAGGAGAGTGGCCAGCCGCTGCGCGTTCGCGAGCAGCCGCGCGGCCTTGCCGCGGGCCAGCTCGAACAGGTCGGGGTTGCGCTTCTGCGGCAGCAGGCTGGAGCCGGTGCTGAAGCCGTCGGGCGCGGCGAACCAGCCGAAGCCCGGTGAACACGCCAGGACGAGGTCCTCGGCGAGCCGCGACAGGTGCACGCCCAGCATGGCGGCGGCGTTCAGGTACTCGAGCGCGAAGTCGCGGTCGCCCACGGCGTCGAGGCTGTTGGCCGCGAGGCGCGTGAAGCCCAGCCGCTGCGCGAGCGCGAAGCGGTCGTACTGGAGCGGCGTGCCCGCCACGGCGCCCGAGCCGAGCGGCAGGCGGTCCGCGGCCTCGCGCGCAGAAGCGAGGCGCTCCTCGTCGCGCTCGAACGCGGCGACGTGCGCCAGCCAGAAGTGGGCGAGCAGGATGGGCTGCGCCGGCTGCAGGTGCGTGTACGCCGCGCAGGCCAGGTCGCCCGCGGCGCGCGCCTGCGCGACGAGCGCGCGCTCGAGCAGGCGCACGTCCTCGATCGCCTGGTCGCACAGCGTCATCACGCGCATGCGGAACAGCGTCGCGACCTGGTCGTTGCGGCTGCGCCCCGTGTGCAGGCGCCGCGCGGGCTCGCCGGACTGGCCTACGGCCAGTAACCGCGCCTCGAGCCCGGCCTCGACGGCCGAGTGCACGTCCTCGCCCGCCAGCTTCACCGAGCCGGAGGCGAGGTCGGCTCCCAAACCATCCGCGGCGGCCACCAGCGCGTCGCGCTCGGCGGCCGACAGCACGCCGCACTCGGCGAGCGTCTCGGCGTAGCCGCGCGTCAGGACCAGCTCCTCGGGCCACAACACGCCGTCGACGGGCAGCGAGTCGTTGAGCCGCTGCGCGCGCGGATCGAGGCCGGCCGCGAGGCGGCCCGCCCACACGGCCGGACGGGCGTCAGTCATTCGCCATCAGCTCCACGGGCTCGCCCGCGTGCGCCTCGACCTTCTCGCCACGGTGGGCGCCGGTCGCGAGCGGCAGGCCGAACAGCCGGATGAAGCCCTCCGCGTGCTGCGCGCGGTAGCCGGTCATGTCGAACGAAGCCAGGTCGGGCCGGTAGAGCGTGTTCGGGCTCGTGCGGCCGACGACGGCGGCGCGGCCCTGGAACAGCTCGACCACGACCTCGCCCGTGGCCACCGCCGTGGCGGTGTCGACGAACGACTGCAGGGCGAGCCGCAGCGGCGAGAACCACTGGCCGTTGTAGACGAGGTCGGCGTAGCGGGGGGAAAGCTCGCTGCGCGTGCGCAGCAGGTCGTGCGGCATCGTGAGCCGGCACAGGTCCTCGAGCGCCTCGTACAGCACGGTGCCCGCCGGCGTCTCGTACACGCCGCGCGACTTCATGCCCACGAGCCGGCTCTCGACGATGTCCACGCGGCCGACGCCGTGGCGGCCGGCGATCACGTTGAGCGACTCGACCAGCTCGACCGGGCCCAGCGTGCGGCCGTTGAGCGAGACGGGCACGCCGCGCGCGAAGCCGATCGTCACGTTCTCGGGAGTCGTCGGGCGCTGGGCTGGCGCCGCCGTCAGGCGATGCATGCTCTCGGGGCCCGCGTTCGCCGGGTCCTCGAGCGGGCCGCCCTCGTGCGAGATGTGCCACAGGTTCGCGTCGCGCGAGAACAGGTCGTCCTTCTTCTGCGCGATCGGGATGCCGTGGCGGTTCGCGTAATCGATGGCGTCCTCGCGCGAGACGATGTCCCACTCGCGCCACGGCGCCAGGATGTGCATTTCCGGAGCGAGGGCCATGTAGGTGAGCTCGAAGCGCACCTGGTCGTTGCCCTTGCCGGTGCAGCCGTGCGCGAGCGCGTCGGCGCCCACGGCCTGCGCGCACGCCACCTGGCGCGCCGCGATCAGCGGCCGCGCGATCGAGGTGCCGAGCAGGTAGCGGCC
>CAZIXL010000701.1:0-2169 GCA_964542885.1 uncultured bacterium | reverse complement strand
CTTCGAAGTACACCGGGCCGCGCGCGCCGCGCACGATGCCGGTGGTCTTCAGCTCGTCGAAGCTCAGCCCCGCGTTGCGAAGGCGCGTCTCGAGGTACTCCTCGATCGTCTTCCACGGGAAGTACGCGCCGAGCCCGGTGCGGTGCGCGAGTTCGCGCGCGATCCACCAGTTCGGCTTCTGGTCGTGCGGCGGCGGCACGACGGGCTGGCGCAGAGCCACGAACGGGTCGCGGAACAGCTCGACGTTCAGGTCGTCGTAGCGCTCGAGGTAAACGCTCTCGGGCAGTACGACGTCGGCCCAGCCGGCGATCTCGCTCGGGACCACGTCCACGACGACGACGAGGTCGAGGTTCTGCAGCGCGCGGATCGTCTCGGCCTCGTTCGGCAGCGCCTGCAGGAGGTTCGTCGCGTACACGAACCAGCCCTTGATCGAGTACGGCTGGCCCGTGATCGTGGCTTCGCGCAGGCCGGTCGTCAGCACTTCGTCGGCGAACGGATGACGGTCGCCGGGATTGTCGGCGCGCCCGCGCTGAGGCTTCGCGTACGGCGGGTAGGGGTAGGGCGGAACGCTCATGCGCTGCGGCACGAAGAAGCCGCCCTTGCGGCCCCAGCTGCCGAGCAGCGCGTTCAGCAGCGCGACCGCGCGGCTGCGCTGCGCGTCGTCGCCGTACCACGTCACGTGGCGGCCGGGGTGGACGAGGCTCGCGGGCCGGTGGCGCGCCATCTCGCGCGCGGTCTCGCGGATCAGCTCCGGCGCGAGCGACGTGCGCGGATAGGCCCACTCGGGCGTGTACGCCGCGATCTCGGCCGCGAACTCGGCGAAGCCGTAGCCGTGCGACTCGACGTACTCGCGATCGTACAGGCCCTCGGTGACGAGCACGTTCATCCACGCGAGCAGCAGCGCGAGGTCGGTGCCGGGCGTGATCGGCAGGTAGTACTTCGCCTTGCTCGCGGCGGTCGAGAAGCGCGGATCGACGACGATCACGGTCGCGCCGCTGCCGACCGCGTCCGCGAACTCCTGCACCTGCGAGTTGTGCATGTTCTCGCCGAGGTGCGAGCCGATCAACGTCAGGCAGCGCGCGTTCGCGATGTCCGTGCGCTCGGGCGAGCCGATGTCCTCGCCGAACGTGAGCTGGAAGCCGATGTCGCGCGGCCCGCGGCACTGCGCGTACGACGGCGCGGCGAGGTTCGGCGTGCCGTACGCCTTGAGCAGGTGCTTGAGGAAGTTGCCGCCGATGCCGTGGCTGAACATCGCCATCGCCTCGGGGCCGTGCTGCTCCGCGATGGCCTTCATCTTCGCGGCGACCTGGTCGAGCGCCTCGTCCCACGTGACGGTCACCCACTGCTCCGCCCCGCGCACGGTGCGGCGCACGAGCGGCGCGGTCAGGCGCTGCGGGTCGCTGTGCGCCGCGATGCCGGCGGTGCCGCGCGGACACAGCCGGCCGCGGCACAGCGGGTCGTCCGGGTTGCCCTCGATCTTCCAGAGCTTCCCGTCCTCGACGGTGGCGATCGCCCCGCACTTCCAGAAGCACAGGTCGCAGAAGGTCGGCACGCGGCGGATGCCGCGCTCGGACTTCGCGCGCGCGGCGAGCGCGGCGAGCTTCGGGGCGCCGGCCGCGCCGGCGGCGGCGAGCGCGGTGGTGCCGGCGGCGATCTGCAGGAAGCGGCGACGGG
Organism: uncultured bacterium; assembly: GCA_964542885.1. Lineage (GTDB taxonomy): Bacteria > Eisenbacteria > RBG-16-71-46 > RBG-16-71-46 > RBG-16-71-46 > CAIXRL01. The sequence continues at coordinate 495 of CAZIXL010000701.1, read as the reverse complement.
ACAGATGGGTCATGGCTCTCCTCCCGCCCGGCGGAGAGCAGGCCTTGTGCCATGATTCCCAAATCGTAATGACAACGACCTAGCGCCGTGGTGGCGAGCAACTCCACGTTCCATGAAACAACTCGTTCCGAGTGATTGGAACGCTTGGTTTCACTTGAAACATCGGGGCGCGAGTCTTGGGTGGTCGCCTCCGGATCGCCGAGGAGTCAGCGATCCAGGCCCAGCTCGACCATCCGCCGCCACAGCGTGGTGCGGCTGATGCCGAGCGCGCGCGCCGCCTCGGCGCGGTTCCAGCGGCTCGCCTCGAGCGCGCGGCGGAGCCGCTCGCGCTCGGCGCCCTCGTCCGCTCCGGCCACGCGCGCGGCGCGCGGCGCGGGCGCCTCGCCCACCGGTGCGGCGGCGGGCGCGAGGTGGGCGTCGCGCACCTCGGACGGCAGGTCGGTGAGATGCAGCGTCTGTCCGCGGCACACCGCGACCGCGTACTCGAGCGCGTTC
>CAZIXL010000700.1:0-2170 GCA_964542885.1 uncultured bacterium | reverse complement strand
CGGCGTCGCCGCGCGTTTCGCGGCCGGCCGCGGAGGGCGCTGCGTCGCGGGCGCCTTCACGGCGGGCCGGCGAGCGGGGCGCGCCGCCGGTTTCGCGGCCGCCGTCGCCCCGCGCTTCGGCCGGAAGTCGAGCGGCGGCACGCGCACGCCGCGGCGCGAGCAGTCGAGCAGGATCGCGAACCGGCGCTCGCGCGTCGCCTCCTGCTTCGCCGACATGATCCAGTGCGTGACCTGGTGGTGGTAGCCGGGCGGCATCGAGCCGTAGTGCGCGCGCGCCTTCGGGTCGGCGGCGAGCCGTTTCGCGAACGCCGGCGCGAGCGAGAAACGGCGCACTTCGAAGGAGTACTGGAAGGTCTTCTGCGGATCGCGGACCGCGTGCGCACGCCGGCCGGCCTCGGCCATGCGCCCCTCGCGCTCGAGCCGCGCGACGTGCCGCAGGTTCACCTGGCTCCAGATGCTGCCCGGCTTGCGCGGCGAGAAGCGGATCGTGTAGCTCGCCTCGTCGAGCCCGCGGCGCAGGCCGTCGATCCACCCGAAGCACAGCGCCTCGTCCAGCGCCTCGGCGTACGTGAGCCCGCCCCTGCCGCTCGCGACGCGGTGAAAGCCCACCAGCAGCGACGCCTCGCTCGCGTGGTGCTTCTCGAGCCAGGCGCGGAACGCCGCGGCCGTGGCGAAGAATCGCGGCGCCGCCCCGTCGCCCGCGCTCACCGCGCGTCCCCGGCGCGGGGCCCGCCAAGCATGAGCACGCGCCCCACGGCCGCGAGCACGATCGGCACCACCAGCCCGAGCCCGATCCCGCGCGCGCCACCCGGGAACGGCGGCCGGTTCGTGAGTTTCACGAAGCCCAGGTCGAGCGTGCCCTGCTTCGCGTTCCAGGTCGCCCAGTCCCACGCCGGTTTGCCGAAGTAGACCGCGAACAGCACGAGCGCGAGCAGCAGCGCCGCGCCGGCGACCACGAGCCTCTGGTCCCGGTTCACGCGTCCCTCAATGCCGGAACGTCCGGCGGTCGGTGAAGACCATGGCGACGCCGAGGCGGTCGGCCTCGGCGATCACCTCGGCGTCGCGCACCGAGCCGCCCGGCTGGACGATCGCCGTGATGCCGGCCTCGGCCGCGTGCGTGACGCTGTCGGCGAACGGGAAGAACCCGTCGCTCGCGAGCACGGTGCCGTGGACGTCGTGGCCCGCGCGGTGCGCCTTCATGAGCGCCACGTCGACGGCGTCCACGCGCGAGGTCTGGCCGCTGCCGAGGCCGATCAGCTCCTCGCCGCGCGCCAGCACGATCGCGTTCGAGCGCGCGGCCGCGCACACCTCCCAGGCGAACGCGAGCCCGGTCGTCTCCTCGGCCGACGGCGCGCGCTTCGTGACCGTGCGCCACGGCGGCGGCGCCCCCGGCGCCTCGCGCTGCAGCAGCGCCCACGGGCCCACCAGGCGCAGGTCCCACGCGTCGGGACCCGCCAGCTCGGCGGCCGTGAGCTGCAGCAGCCGGGCGTTCTTCTTCGCGCGCAGCAGCGCGTCGGCCTCCGCCTCGATCGCCGGGAACGCGATGCACTCGACGAACTGGTCGTGCAGCGCGCGCGCCGTCGCCGCGTCGAGCGGCCGGTTGAACGCCACGATGCCGCCGAAGGACGACAGCGCGTCGGCGTCGCGCGCGAGCGAGTACGCGTCCACGAGCGACTCGGCGCACGCCACGCCGCAGGGCTGGTTGTGTTTCACGATCACGCACGCGGGACGCTCGAAGCGCCACACCAGCGCGACCGCGGCCTCGAGGTCGAGCAGGTTGTTGTACGAGAGCTCCTTTCCCTCCCGCCAGGACTGCAGCGTGCGCAGCCGGCCGCCGCGCGCGTAGAGCGCCGCCGCCTGGTGCGGGTTCTCGCCGTAGCGCAGCGCGCGCGCGCGCTCGAGCACGAGCGCTTCGACGGCCGGCGGCTCGCCCGGCGCGCCCAGGCGGCGCGCGAGCTCGGCCGCGATCGCGCCGTCGTAGCGCGCCGTGCGCGCGAACGTGGCGAGCGCCCAGCGCCGCCGGTCGTCTGGCGTCACGCCGCGCGCGAGCGCCTCGAGCACCTCGGCGTATTGCGCCACGTCGTGCACGACGATCACGGCCTCGTGGTTCTTGGCGGCGCCGCGCAGCAGCGCCACGCCGCCGATGTCGATCTCTTCCACCGCTTGCGGC
>CAZIXL010000699.1:0-2171 GCA_964542885.1 uncultured bacterium | reverse complement strand
CGTCGCGCCCGCGGTGCGCGGCGCGGCCGCCGCCCCGGCGCGGTGCGCATCACCGGCATCGTCTCGACCGCGCCGGCCGACGCGACGCTCGCCGCGCTGCGCACGACCGCGCTCGCGCTGGGGCTGGCGGCGGCGGCGATCGCGGTGCTGCTCGGGCTGCTGTGGTCGCTGCAGCTTTCGCGCCCCGTCGAGCGGCTGGCGGAGTTCTCGCAGCGGATTTCGCGCGGCGAATGGGACGAGCCGCTCGCGCTCGAGAGCTTCCGCGAGCTGCAGGCGCTGGTCGACGCGCTCGAGCGCATGCGCGGCGACCTGCGCGGCTACCGCGACCGCCTCGTGGCGAGCGAGCGCCAGGCGGCGTACGGGCAGATGGCGCGCAAGGTCGCGCACGAGATCAAGAACCCGCTCACGCCCATCGCGATCTCGGTCGCCGACCTCAAGCGCTCGTACGACCAGCAGCGCCCGGATTTTCCCCAGATCCTCGAGCAGGCCGTGCGCACGATCGACGAGGAGGTCGGCGCGCTCAAGCGCCTGATCCAGTCGTTCTCGGACTTCGGCCGCTTCCCGGCGCCGGCGTTCGAAGCATGCGACGTGGGCGCGCTGCTCGCCGACGTGGGCGCGCTGTTCGCGGCCGACGTGCGCGGAAGCCGGCTCGCTATCGAGGGCCCCGCGGCGGCGCTCGTCGCGCGTGCGGACCGCGCGCAGCTCAAGCAGGCGGTGGTCAATCTCGTGCAGAACGCGCTCGATGCGAGCGGCCCCGAAGGGCACGTGCACGCGCGCGCCCGTGCCGACGGCGAAGCCGCCGAGCTCGCCGTGACCGACGACGGGCCGGGGCTCGCGCCCGAGCAGCGCGCCCAGCTCTTCGTTCCCGGCTTCACCACCAAGGCGCACGGCAGCGGGCTGGGGCTGACCATCGTCGAGCGCATCGTCACCGACCACGGCGGCACGATCCGCGTGGACTCCGCGCCCGGGCGCGGCACCACGTTCACGATCCGGCTGCCCCTTCACCGAGGAGCCTGATGCCCACCCTGCTCATCGTCGACGACGAGGACAACATCCGTTCGAGCTTGAAGGGCGCGCTCGGCCGCGAGGGCTACCAGGTGGACGACGCGGCGGGCGTCGAGGAGGCGCGCGAGAAGCTGCGCGACGCGTACGACCTGGTGCTGCTCGACGTGTGGATGCCGGGCGGCAGCGGCATGGACCTGCTCGCCGAGATCCGCGCGAACGCGCCCGACACGACCGTCGTCATGATGTCGGGGCACGCCACGATCGACGCCGCCGTGCAGGCGACGCGGCTCGGCGCGTTCGACTTCCTCGAGAAGCCCGTGTCGCTCGAGCGGCTGCTGGTGCTGCTCCGCAACGCGCTCGCCACCCGCTCGCTGCAGGACGAGAACCGCCGGCTCCAGGAATCGTGGGCGGTGCCGCTCGTGGGCCGCTCGGCGGCGGTGCGCAAGCTGCTCGAACAGATCGCGCTCGCGGGCCCTTCGCCCGCCCGCGTGCTGATCCGCGGCGAAAACGGCACGGGCAAGGAGCTGGTCGCGCGCGCGCTGCACGCCGCGAGCCCGCGGCGGGCGATGCCGTTCGTGCCCGTGAACTGCGCGGCCATCCCGGAAGAGCTGTTCGAGTCCGAGCTGTTCGGCCACGAGCGCGGCGCGTTCACGGGCGCGACCCAGGCGCGGCGCGGCCGCTTCGAGGAGGCGCAGGGCGGCACGCTGATGCTGGACGAGGTGGGTGACCTGAGCGCGCGGGCACAGACCAAGCTGCTGCGCGTGCTGCAGGAGAACGAGCTCACGCGCGTGGGCGGCAGCCGCCCGATCCGCGTGGACGTGCGCGTCGTCGCGGCCACCAACCGCGACCTGCAGGCGGCCGTCGCGGCAGGGACGTTCCGCGAGGACCTCTACTTCCGCCTCGCCGTGATCCCGATCGACGTGCCGCCGCTGCGCGAGCGCGCCGAGGACGTGCCGCTGCTGGTCGAGCACTTCGCCGCGCGGCTCGCGCAGGAGACCGGGCGAAGGCCGCAGGCGTTCGGCGCGGGCGCGCTCGACGTGCTGCGCCGCTACGCGTTCCCGGGCAACGTGCGCGAGCTGCGCAACCTGGTCGAGCGGCTCGTGATCATGAATCCGGGTGCGACGATCGGCGCCGAGCAGGTGCGCGGCGTGCTCCCCGGTGCGGCC
>CAZIXL010000698.1:0-2174 GCA_964542885.1 uncultured bacterium | reverse complement strand
CTCGTGTTCGGGACCTCTCCGGCCCGCCGGGCCGCGAGCCTCCCGCCGTCGGTGGCGATGGCGCACGAGTGAACGGGGGCGGGGAGCCATCGCCGCGTTCCGACCCCCGGGACGCGGCGATCGTCACAAAGGCGTTGTCGGGGTCCGTGGCAACGATTAGCTTGGCGGCGTGCAGCTCGCTCACCGCACACCCGCACGCGCCGCACGCCCATGGCGGGCCAGCGCCGTCGTGACGTCCGCCCGGAGCCGTCCGTGGGCGTGACCGTGTTCGTGCCCGGCCCCCTGCGCGACACGTGCGAGGGCGCGCGCGAGCTCGCGCTCGACGACGCCCCCGACGTGCGCACGGTGCTCGTCGCGATCGAACGGCGCTGGCCCGGCCTCTATCGCGGCGTATGCCTCGAGACGGGCGCGGTGCGCCGTCACGTGAACCTGTTCGTGAACTCGTCCAACGTGCGCGACCTCGAAGGGCTCGACACTCCCGTCCGGCCCGGCGACGTCGTCACGATCCTGCCCGCGGTCTCAGGAGGTTGAGCATGCCGGAGCGTGTGATCCTTGCCATCGGAACCAAGAAGGGCGCCTTCGTCGCCGAGGCCGGCAGGACGCGCGGCCGTTTCGAGCTGCGCGGGCCGTTCGGCGAAGGCGTGTCGGTCTACTCGACGCTCGTGGACACGCGCGGCAGCGCGAAGGTGTACGCCTCGAGCTGCAATCCGTTCTTCGGCATGAAGGTCCTGCGCTCGACGAACCTCGGCAAGACGTTCAAGCCGACGAAGTCGGCGCCCGAGTTCCCGAAGGACGACGGGCGCGCGCTCGCGAACATCTGGTCGCTCGAGCCCGGCCCGGGTAAGAACGACCTGTGGTGCGGCGTCGAACCGGCGTCACTCTTCCGCAGTCGCGACGGCGGCGACACGTGGGAGATGGTGAGCGGCATCAGCAACCACGACCACGCGCGCAAGTGGCACCCCGGCAACGGCGGCCTGTGCATGCACACGATCTACCCCGACGGCGACCGCGTGCACCTCGGCATCTCGACCGGCGGGCACTACCTGAGCGAGGACGGCGGCCAGACGTTCCAGGCGTCGAACAAGGGCGTCGGCGCCGGGTTCGTGCCCGATCCGTTCCCCGAGTTCGGCCAGTGCGTCCACAAGATCGTCGGCCACAAGGACGCGCCCGGGCGGCTCTACATGCAGAACCACGGCGGCTGGGCGAAGTGGGACGGACCGGGCGGGCCGCGCCCCGACATCGGCGTGCTGCGCAGCGACGACCACGGCCACTCGTGGTACTCGATCGCGAAGGGACTGCCGTCCGACTTCGGCTTCCCGATCGCCGTGCATCCGCACGATCCCGACGTCGTCTACGTGCTGCCGCTCGAGCCGATGACGCGCTCGTGCCCGGGCGCGGCGCCGGCCGTGTGGCGCAGCGAGAACGGCGGGCGGGCGTGGAAAAAGCTCTCGAAGGGCTTCCCGAAGAAGGACAGCTTCTTCACCGTGCTGCGCGACGCGATGGACGTGGACGAGCTGAAGTCTCCGGCGCTCTATTTCGGCACGACGACGGGACAGCTTTGGATCGGACGCGACGGCGGCGAGGAATGGGAGTGCCTGTTCGACTCGCTGCCGCCCATCAACTGCGTGAAGGTCGCGGTCGTCTGACGCGCACCGGACGTTGAACCGGCGCCGCGCGGTCCGCACCGCGCGGCGCCGCGGCTTTTCGCTCGCGACGCGCCTGGTGCGTCGCTAGGATGCGCGCCATGCCGACGTGCTCGAACTGCGCCGCCGAGATCGCCGCCGGAAACCGCTATTGCCCCGCGTGCGGCGCCGCGCAGAGTTCCGTCTCGCAGATGCCGACCGCGATGGCCACGCCGCCCACGCGTCCGCAGGCGCCCGCGCCGACGGCCACGATCGGCCGGCTCGAGTCGTCCGCGAGCTTCGCGTCGGCCTCGTTCCAGCCCGGGCAGGTGATCGCGGGCCGCTACCGCATCGTCGGACTGCTCGGGCGCGGCGGCATGGGCGAGGTGTACCGCGCGGACGACCTCGAGCTGTCGCAGTCGGTGGCGCTCAAGTTCATCGGCCGCGCGTTCGCGGGCCGGCCCGACATGCTCGAGCGCTTCCGCGCCGAGGTCCGCAACGCGCGCGGCGTGTCGCACCCGAACGTGTGCCGCGTGTACGACATCGGTGAGG
>CAZIXL010000697.1:0-2174 GCA_964542885.1 uncultured bacterium | reverse complement strand
CTCGGCGGCTACGTCCAGATGGCGGGCGACAGCCCCGACGAGGGCGGCAACATCCCGGCCGGCGGGCCCGAGCAGTTCCTGACCCACCCGTGGTACGGGCGCGTGCTGGTCGCGCTGGCCGGGCCGGTCGCGAACTTCGTCACGGCGTTCGCGACCTACGCGGTGCTCTACGGGCTCGTGGGCGTCGGCACGCCCGACTTCCCGAACGTGCTGGGCCCGCTCGAGGCGACGAGCGCGGCGGCCCGCGCCGGGCTGCACGAGGGCGACGTGATCCGCAGCTACGGCGACTCGACCGTCGTCACCTGGCGCGACCTGGAGGCGGCCGCCGCGGCCACCGACACGACGCACGGCGTGGCCATGCGCTTCGAGCGCGGCGACTCGGCGTTCGCGGTCGCGCTCGCGCCGGGCGGCGTCGCGCCGTTCCTGCGCGGGCTCGCGCCGCCCTCCGATCCGCCGCGGGTGGGCTCGGTGCTGAGCGGGCTCCCCGGCTACCTCGCCGGGCTCAAGGAGGGCGACCGCATCCTCGCGGTGAACGGCCATCCCATCTCGCGGTTCGCCGACGTCTCGCCCGAGCTGCGCGGCAAGGGCGGGCAGGACGTCGTGTTCCACATCCGGCGCGGCGAGCAGACGTTCGACCTCACCGTGCGGCCCGTGCGCGATCCCGAGAGCACGGACGACCAGGCGATCATCGGCATCCGGTCCGCGCACACGATGAAGCGCGTGGAGCGCTTCCCGCCGCTCGAGGCGCTGCAGCACGCGGGCGAACAGACGCTGTTCGTGACCGGCCGCGTGTACGGCGGGCTGTGGATGACGATGACCCGCTTCATGGAGGTGCGCGAGCAGATGGGCGGGCCCATCTTCATCGCGCAGATGGCCGGCGACGCCGCCCGCCAGGGCTTCGACTGGTGGCTGGACCTGCTCGGCTCGATCAACCTCGCGGTCATGGCCTTCAACCTGCTTCCCATCCCGCTGCTCGACGGCGGGCACATTCTCCTCGCGCTCCTGCAGGCCGTTCGGCGTCGCGCGATGTCGCCCCGGGGCTACCTGCGCTTCATGCGCGTGGGGCTCGTCGTCGTGGGCACGATCTTCCTGTTCATCTTCGCGCAGGACCTGATGCGACCGATCCGCCGCATGATGGCACTGGAGAAAGCGCCCCGGGAGACGACCACGGTTGCGCCCGATCCTCGCTAGCGGCGCGGCCGCGATCCTGCTCGGCCTGCTCGCGTTCGCCCCGGTCGCGCACGCGGAGGACACCGGGCTGCCCGAGGAGTTGCGCACGGTCGAGCGCGTGTCGTTCCAGGGCCTGCACGCGCTGGGCCGCCGGCAGCTGGTGAAGGGCGCGGGCCTGCGCACGCGGCCGCCCTCGCGGCTGCCGTGGCGCGAGCGCCCGAGCCTGCGGCGCGACTACCTGCGCGCCGACTCGGCCTCGATCGTGAGCTTCTACCGGCACTACGGCTACCTCGACGCCGGCGTGCACGTGCGCCTCGAGCCGGCGAGGGACCCGCACTCGACGCGCGTCGTGTTCGACGTGACCGAGGGCCCCCGCACGCGCATCGCGCGCGTCGATTTCACCGGCGTGACCGCCTACCCGGTGAAGGAGCTGCGCCGCTCCCTGCTCGCGCGCCCGCGGGTGCCGTTCGACCCGGCCTTCCTGCAGCTCGACACGCTGGCGATCAAGTCGCTGTACCGCGAGCGCGGCTACTTCGTGGGCGTGCGCAGCCGGGCCGAGCCGGGGGCGGAGTCGACGCTCGTCGTGGTGGACTTCGACGTGGACGAGGGACCGCTCTACCACGTCCGCGACCTGTCGTTCGAGTCCGAGGGGCGCGTGCGCACGTCGCTCGCGAAGCGCGAGATCCTGCTCAAGCCGGGCGACGTGTACCGCCAGTCGCGCCTGCAGCTGTCGGTCGAGCGGCTCTACGGCACGGGACTGTGGCGCCAGGTGCAGCCGTCGCTCGACCCCGACACCGCGGCCGGGGAGGTCGACCTGCGCTTTCGCCTGAGCGAGCGCAAGAGCCGCTGGGTCGACGGCGGTATCGGCAGCGACGGTCGCCAAGCCGCGTGAGAACCGGTACCTATTCGTGACTGTGTCGGCGAAGACTCCGGACAAAGAGCAAATCGCCAAGGCGCTGGATGCGAAGTTCGCGGACTGGTACTACGTGATCTCGGGCGCTGAC
>CAZIXL010000696.1:0-2176 GCA_964542885.1 uncultured bacterium | reverse complement strand
AGCCGCCGCCGCTCGAGAAGGCCTGTCCCGAGGCGCCGGCGGCGCTCGTGAAGCTGGTCAAGCGCATGATGGCGAAGCAGCCGTCGCAGCGCCCGCGCGACATGCGCGAGGTCGAGGAGGCGCTGCGCGACATCGCGCGCGACCTGGGCCTGCGCGCGGGCACGGACCTGCTGCCGCGCTACGTCGCCGATCCCGACGGCACGGCCGCGGACCTGGCGCGCCGCCGCACCAGCCGGCGCTGGCTGCCGTGGGCGGTCGCGGCCGCCGCGGCCGCGGTGGTCGCGGCGCTCGCGATCGTGCTCGCCGGCGTGCTGCGCCCGCGCGGGGCGGCCCCCGTCACGGCTGCCCTTCCGGCCGACACGGCGGAGGTGGCGCCGCCGTCCGCAGCGGAGCCGCCCGCCGCCGCGCCCGAGTCGGCGCTCGCCGCACCCGCCGCCGCGCTGGCCGCGGCGTTTCGCGATTACGTCCGGATCGCCCGCCGCGACTCGATGCGCGCGGCGGCGCGCGCGGCGACGGCGGCGCTCAACGCACGGGCGGCGGAGTCGCTGGCCGCGCTCCCGCCGCCCGGCGTGACGCCTCCCGCGGGGGGCGGTACCCTCGCCGCCGCGTCCGCGCCCGTCTCGACCTCCTGGTCGGCGGATTCGATCGTCGTGGACGTGACCGTGAAGCCCGACGCCGACGTCTTCCTGGACGGCCAGCGGGTGGCCTCGGGCGTGAGGCACTGGACGAAGCGGGTCATTCGCAAGCCGTGGACCGTCCGCGTGGACGCGGGCGACTACGGTGACCGCGAGCAGAAGCGCAAGGCGCGGCCCAGGGACGCCGTGCTCGCGTTCGACTTCGACCTCGCCGCCGGCGAGGGCGGGCTGTACGTGCACGGGCCGCGCAACGGGCTCGACATCTACGTGGACAACGTCTACCAGAAGGTCGTCACGCCCTCGCCGGTGCGGCCGCTCGGCGTCGGGCCGCACATCGTCGAGGTGCGCGACCGCGGGACCGGCGAAGTGCTCGGCTCGCGGCGCGTCGTCGTGAAGGAAGGTCCGGCCAACGTGGACGTGGGCTTCACCGCCGGTCACTGACGGCCGCGGCCGCCCCGAGGGGGCGCGGCCGCGGGACACCCCTCACCCCAGCGGCCCCGGGCCGCGAACCGAACGAGCGCCATGTCCGATCCGAGCGAACTCGGCCACTACGTCATCAAGGGACTCCTGCGGCGCGGCCGCTCGGCGGACTCCTACTTCGCCGAGAACGCCGCCATGCGCTCGCAGCGCGTGCTGCTGCGCGTCCTGCACGAGGACACCGCGGCCGACCCGGCGTTCGTCCGCAGCTTCATGGAAGAGGCGCGCATCGCCGCGCGGCTCGACCACACGTGCATCGCCTCGGTGCTCGACCTGAAGGACGACGGCGAGCGCATCTACGCCGTGCTCGAGTTCATCGAGGGCCTGGACCTGGGCGAGCTGCTCGAGCGCTTCGGCCCGCCGCCGCCCGAGGTCGCGATCGCGATCATGCGCGAGGTGTGCAGCGCGCTCGAGCACGCGCACGGCAAGTCGATCCTGCACCGCCGGCTTCGCCCGCGGCTCGTGAAGGTCACGCCCGAGGGCCGCGTGAAGGTGCTGGGCTTCGGCCTGCGCGAGCGCGAGAGCTTCCTGCAGTCGGCCGTGCTGCCCGACGTGCTGCGCGAGGAGCTGTACCGGCCGCCGGAGCAGGTCCGCGAGGAGCCGCAGGACGCGCGCAGCGACCTCTACTCGCTCGCCGTGCTGATCTACGAGCTGCTCACGAAGCGGCTGCCGTTCGACTCGATCGTCGGCCCCGCGGGCCGCGGCCCCGCGCGCAAGCCGGCGCCGCTCTACGAGTCGAACCCGCTCGTGCCCGCGGCGTTCGGCCGCCTGCTCGAGCGCATGCTGTCGGAGCGTCGCGAGGACCGGCCGGCCAACGCCGGGGAGGTGCGCCGCGCGCTCGACGACCTGCTCGAGCAGTACCGCGTGATGCACACCACGGACCTGCTCCAGCTGTACCTGGGCAACCCGCCCGACTACACGGCGCAGGCGAAGGAGCACTCGCTCGAGCACATGCTGCACGACGCCGAGCGGCTCTCGAAGGGCAGCGACGCCGAGCGCCGGGCCGCGATCGAGGAGCTGGACCGCATCCTCGCCGCCGATCCTTCCCACAAGCAGGCGCAGTC
>CAZIXL010000695.1:0-2181 GCA_964542885.1 uncultured bacterium | reverse complement strand
CGTCGTCGCCGAGATGCGCGCGAGCAACACGGTGCCGAACGGCAGCGTCACCCTCGCGCCCGACGCGTCGCGCGAGCCCATGGCGAACGACATCGACCTCATCCTCGCCAACTCGGTGTCGGTCGGCCGCACGGTCCGGCCCATCACCGGCTGGGACCACCTCATCCAGACGATGGACCTGTCGTTCGGGGCGGTGCCCCCGGCGTCGCTCGATTCGACCGGCGCCACGACGGGCCTCTTTCTCGTCTGTTACCTGGGCAGTGGCGAGCGGATCGAACTGCGCGACGGCTCGGACTCGATCGCGATCACGCCGTTCCCGTCGGCGCAGTACCACATCCTGCCCGTGGGCCTGAAGCTCAACGTGGCGCCGGTGGCGCAGCCGTGACGAAGCGCCCGTTCCGCATCGGCGCGCCGCTGCTGGCGCTCGCGTGCCTCGCCCCCGCGGCGGCGGCGGCGCCGCTCGCGCCGACGTTCTCGCTCGGCGTCGCCAGCGGCACGACGCGCTTCGACCAGCACCTGGCCGACTACCAGTGGGATCTCGCGCCGCGCGCCGCATTCGGCGCGCAGGCCGGCGTCTCGGCGGGCCGCTTCGGGCTCGCGCTGCGCGGCTGGACCGCGACCGCGCACCAGTTCGTGGACGCCTCGGCGTCCGTCCCCGACCCGGCCGTGCGCGTGACCACGTTCGACCTGCTCGGCGAGGCCGAGGTGGCGCGCGCACTCGGCGTGTCGCTGCTCGCGCGCGCAAGCACCGGCCGCGTCGCGCTGGGCTACTCGCCCGGTCGCGTGACGCTCGACGCGGGCGGCGGGCCGGTGGTCGTGGCGCTGGACCCGGTGCATGCCTGGACCTGGGGCTTCGGCGGCGCGCTGCGCCACGGGCTCGCGCCGGGCTGGACCGTGACGCTGGGCGCCGAACGCACGGCGTTCGCGTTCGACACCGCGCACCGCTCGGGCCCCTCGGTCGAGCTGGCACGCGAGACCTTCGGCAACTGGAACGGCCGGCTCGAGCTGGCCCGCCTCTTCGGCAACCGATGAAAGGACGGATCCGCATGGTCGCGACCCCGACCCGTGCCCTCTCCCGCGCGCTCCGCCTGCTCGCCGCGCTCGTGCCGGCGGTGCTCTGGGCGTCCGCGACGTTCGCCCAGGCCGAGGGCGACCCGGCACCCGACAGCCTCGCGGTCCCCGCCCCGGCGGCGGTCGCCCCGGCCACCGACACCGCGCCGCTCGGCGAGACGGTCGCACCCGCGCCGACGAGAACCGAAATGAACGCGCCGCTCGTGGTGGGCAAGCGCCGCGTGCGCCTGACCGGCGCCGCCCGCAACGTCGTGCGCTCGGGCCCGGGCGACACGTACGCGGTCGTCGGCGTCTACAGGAGCGGCACCGAGTTCCCGGTGTTCTCGAAGAGCGGCGACTGGATCGGCGTGCGCCTCTCCGACACCGAGACGGGCTGGGTGCACCGCTCGCTCTGCAAGGAGATGGACGACATGGAGGACCTCGAGTTCAAGCCGAACCCGAGGCTCTACTCGCGCACGGGCGCGTTCCTGCTCGAGGGCTACACGGGCGGCTACGCGTTCGACCAGAAGAGCAACTCGTTCGTGGCCGGCGGGCGGCTGGGCTACTACGTGTTCGACCGGCTGACCGTCGAGGGCGGCGTGTCGTGGACGCACGTGAAGCGCCCGGCCGAGATCGTGGAGTCGCTGTTCGGCCTGTCGCTCGAGGCCGAGGACTACCACATGCTCTTCTATCACTTCCTCGCCACGTACGAGCTGCTGCCGGGCCGCCAGATGGTGCCCTACGTCAGCGCCGGCGTCGGCTCGAGCATCTTCCAGGGCGACTCGGAGCCCAGCCTGAACTTCGGCGCGGGCACGACGCTGTACCTGTCGCGGCGCACGGGCGTGCGCTGGGAGGTGCGCGACTACCGGTTCAAGACCGGCGCGGCGAACGCGCGCCAGACCCACCACAACGTCGAACTCTCGCTCGGCACCCTCTACCTCTTCTAGTGGAACCCGGAGGACCGGAAACCGGGGCGGCCGTCGACGGCACGCTCGCCTTCGCATCCTGCTTCGGCTCGCTGCATCCAGTCGCGACTCCGCCGTCGTGGCTGCGTCGCTCCTCGGACGCACCGCCGCCGGCCGCCCCGGTTTCCGGTCATCCGAGACCTTCGCAAAGGAGCACCACCGTGAC
>CAZIXL010000694.1:0-2182 GCA_964542885.1 uncultured bacterium | reverse complement strand
GTGGGCGCTCGTGCAGGGGAAGGACTCGCCGGTCGCGGGTCGCGTCGCCGTGGCGCCCATGCCGCACGAGCCGGGTCGCGAATCGGGCGTGACGCTCGGCGGCTGGGGCCTGGGCGTCTCCGCGTACAGCCGCCACCCGGATCTCGCGCTGGCGTTCGCGCGCTCCACGCTCACGCTCGCGAGCCAGCGGCTGCTGTGCGGACCCACCGGCTTCGCGCCGGCGCGGTTCGAGGCCTACCGCGACTCCGCCCTGCTCGCGACGAACGCCTTCCTGCCGCGGATCGAGGCGCTGCACGCGCACGCCGTCGCGCGCCCGGCGATCGCGCGCTACGACGTGGCCTCCGACATCCTGCAGCGCCACCTGAGCGCGGCGCTCACCGGCGGCGAGGAACCCGCGCACGCCCTGGCGGCGGCGGCGGCCGAGACGCGCGAGGCGCTCGGCCGCGCGCGGGCGGAGCGATGAGGTCGTCCGCGCGCGAACGCGCCGCGCTGCTTGCGCCCGCGCTGGCGCTGCTCGGGGCCGCGGTCGTGGCGCCGATCGTGCGGCTCGTCCTCCTGAGCTTCGAGCGCACGAGCCTGGAAGGCGGGCTGCACTCGCAGTTCGCGGGCCTCGCGATGCACGCCCGGCTCTGGCAGGACGGGCGCTGGTGGGGGGCGCTCGGCCACACGCTCGTCTTCACGGGCGCGTCGGTCGGGCTCGAGACCGTCCTCGGCATCGCGTTCGCGCTGCTGCTGGACCGGCCGTTCGCGGGCCGCCGCTGGGCGCGCGCGCTCGTGCTGGTGCCGTGGGCGCTGCCCACGGCGGTCATGGCGCTGGCGTGGGGCTGGATCTTCAACGACTCCTTCGGGGTGCTGAACGACCTGCTCGCGCGCGGGGGGCTGGTGCACGGCCCCGTCGCCTGGCTCGGGCGCCCGGGCACGGCCATGGCCGCGATGGTCGTGGCCGACGTGTGGAAGACGACGCCGTTCGTCGCGCTCGTGGTGCTGGCGGGCCTGCAGGGCATCCCGCGGCAGGTGATCGAGTCCGCGCGCCTCGACGGCGCGTCGGGGCCCGCCGTGCTCTGGCACATCGTGCTGCCGCTCGTGCGGCCGGCGATCCTCGTCGCCGTCGCGTTCCGCGCCGCGCAGGCGTTCGGCGCGTTCGACCTGCCGTACGTGCTGACCGGCGGCGGGCCCGGCGGCGCGACCGAAACGGTTTCGCTCTACGCCTACCGCGCGTTCTACCGCTACCTCGACTTCGGCTACGCCGCCGCGATCGCGATCCAGGGCGCGGCGATGGCGCTGCTGCTGTTCGCGCTCGTGTTGTGGCTGTCGCGCCGCGCGGGAGCCGACGCGTGAGCGCCCGCGCCCGCGCCGCCGGGGTCTTCGCCGGGCTCGCGACGCTGCTCATGCTGGCGTGGAGCCTCGCGCCGGCCGCCTGGCAGGCGCTCACGGCCGTGAAGCCCGACGCCCAGATCACGCGCGTGCCCACCGTGTACCTGCCGCACCCGGTCACGTGGGCGCACGTCGCGGACCTGTGGACGCGCAAGCCGTTCGGCACCTACCTCGCGAACAGCTTCGTCGTGTCGGCGTGGGCCACGGCGATCGCCGTGGCGTTCGGCGCGCTGGCCGCGGCGGCGCTGGTGCGCATGCGGGGGCCGCGGCGCGACGGGCTGCTGCTCGGGCTGCTCGGCGTGTCGCTCTTCCCGCCGATCCTGCTGCTCTTCCCGCTCTACGAGGGGGTCCGCGCGCTCGGCTGGATCAATCACCCGCTCGCGCTGATCGTGCCGTACGCGGCACTCAACCTGCCGCTCGCGGTGTGGGTGATCGAGACCGGCCTGCGCGCGATCCCGCCGGAACTCGACGACGCCGCACGGCTCGACGGGGCGCGGACGCTGGACCGACTCTGGCACGTGCAGCTCCCGCTCGCGGGGCCCTCGGTCGCGACCGCCGCGACGCTCGTGTTCATCTTCTGCTGGAACGAGTTCATGCTGGCGCTCACGTTCATGACCCGCGACGCGAGCAAGACCGTCACCGCCGGCATCGCGAGCGTGAGCGGCGTGTCGTTCTACCAGATTCCGTGGGGGCAGCTGTCGGCGGCGATCCTGCTCGCCACGCTGCCGCTGGTGGCGCTCGTGCTGGCCTTCGAAGGGCGGATCGTCGCGGGGCTCACGCGCGGGGCCGTGAACGAATGACAGGTCCC
>CAZIXL010000693.1:0-2182 GCA_964542885.1 uncultured bacterium | reverse complement strand
CGCCCGGCTCGCCGAGCGCTCCTCCGGCAAGGACAGCACGACGGGGCCCTGGGAGATGATGGGCCTCGTGCTCGACCGCCCGTTCCCCACTTACCCCGACGGGTTCCCGGCGCCGCTGCTCGACGCCTGGTCCGAACGCGTCGGCCGCGGGTGGATCGGCAACGGGCCGGCCTCCGGCACCGAGATCATCGCGCGGCTGGGAGCCGAGCATCGCGACACGGGCCGCTACATCGTCTACACGTCCCCCGCCTCGGTCTTCCCGGTCGCCGCGCACGAGGCGGTCGTCCCGCTCGAGGTGTTGTACGCGGCCTGTCGCACGGCGCGCGGGTTGCTGGTCGGCGAGCACGCGGTGGGCCGCGTGATCGCGCGGCCGTTCGTGGGGACCGACGGCGCCTGGAAGCGGACCGCGAACCGGAAGGACTTCTCGCTCGAGCCGTTCGAGGCCACGGTGCTCGACCGACTGCTCGAGGGCGGGCATCGCGTGACGACGGTCGGGAAGGTGGACGACCTCTTCGCGGGGCGCGGGGTCAGCGACGCGATCCACACGAAGAGCAACGACGAGGGCCAGGAGGTGTTGCTCGACCTCGCGAAGCGGCCGGGCGAGGGGCTGGTGTTCGCGAACCTCGTGGACTTCGACACGCAGTACGGGCACCGTAACGACCCCGCCGGATTCGCACGCGCGCTCGAGTCGTTCGACGCCGCGCTCGGACCGCTGCTGGCGCGGCTGCGCGACGACGAGATGGTGTGGGTGACCGCCGACCACGGCAACGACCCGACCACCCCGGGCACCGACCACACGCGCGAGTACACCCCGTTCCTCGCGGCCGGCCGGCACGTCCGCGCCGGGGCGGACCTCGGCACCCGGTCGACGTTCGCCGATCTCGGTGCGACACTGTGCGACCTGTTCGGACTCGCGCCCGGCCGCCACGGCGCGAGCTTTCTCGAGGAGCTCAAGGCGTGACACCACGCGAACTCATGGCCGAGGCCGAGAAGGCCCGGCGGTCGTCGTACTCGCCCTATTCCCGTTTCGCCGTCGGGGCCGCGCTGCTCACGAAGTCCGGGCGCGTCTTCCGCGGCTGCAACGTCGAGAACGCCTCGTTCGGGCTCGCCTGCTGCGCCGAGCGCACGGCGGTGTTCAAGGCCGTCTCCGAAGGCGAGCGCGAGTTCGTCGCGATCGCGATCACCGCCGGCGCGCGACGAGGTTCGTCGCCCTGCGGCGCCTGCCGGCAGGTGATGGACGAGTTCGCGCCGACGCTGCGCGTGCACTTCCGCGACGCGCGCGGGCGCATGCTGAGCCGGAGCCTGAAGACGCTGCTCGCGGACGCGTTCCGCCTGCCGCCGAAGGGAGGGCGCTCGTGAGCCGCGAACGCGAACAACTGGTGGACCTCATCACGCGCCAGGTGCTCCAGGCGCTGCGCGAACCGGCGGCCGCGGGGGCTCCCGTGACCCCCGCCGCGGCGCCGCGCGGCGGCGCGCCGGCGCTCGCGCCGGGCTCGGTCGTGCACGATCCCGTGACGTGCGAGCGCTGCCGGAACTGGGGCGTGACGGGCGTGCGGGGTCCGGAGGAGACGCGGGCGCTCGCCGACGCCGGCGCCTCGCGCGTCGTGGCGACCATGGGCTATTGCCCCGCGTCCGACGGGCTCGCGTCGCTCATCGACCACACGCTGCTCAAGCCCGACGCGACGCGCGAGGAGATCGAGCAGCTGTGCCGCGAGGCGGCCCAGTTCTGCTTCGCCTCGGTGTGCGTGAACCCGAACTGGGTCGCGTTGTGCCGCGAGCGACTGCGGGGCAGCGGCGTCAAGGTGTGCACCGTGATCGGCTTTCCGCTCGGGGCGCACCTGCCGGACATCAAGGCGTACGAGACCAGGCGCGCGGTGGAGCAGGGGGCCGAGGAGATCGACATGGTCCTCAACATCGGCGCGCTCAAGTCGCGCGACTACGCGCTCGTCGAGCAGGACATCCACGGCGTCGTGCAGGCGGCCGGCCGCGGCATCGTGGTCAAGGTCATCCTGGAGACGTCGCTGCTCACGCGCGACGAGAAGGTCATGGGCTGCACGCTGTCGAAGGCGGCGGGCGCCGACTACGTGAAGACCTCGACGGGCTTCGCGGGCGGCGGCGCGACCGTCGAGGACGTGCAGCTCATGCGCGAGACGGTCGGGCCCGCCATGGGCGTGACGGCGTC
>CAZIXL010000692.1:0-2182 GCA_964542885.1 uncultured bacterium | reverse complement strand
CGCGGCGGCCAGCGTGGCCGCGGCCGTGTCGCCGTAGAACGCCTCGAGCCCGGAGAGGGAAACCGTCTCGATGTCGCCGCCGATGCTGCCCTCCGAGAAGGTGAGCGCCATCCACGGTTCGAAGCGCGTCAGTACGAGCGGCTTCACGTTCGGGTGCCGGTAGAGCCAGTCGTTGAGCCCGTCCGCCCACGCCTGCATCAGCTCGCGCAGCCACGCCGGGCTCGCCGCGTAACGCGCCTGCATCGTGTCGGGGTCGACGAACAGTTTCATGCGCAGGTCGCGCCAGATCGCGCCCTCGCCCTCGGCCTCGGCGCGCCGCCCCTGCGAATCGAGGTAGTTCATCTCGATCCGGTGGAAGTCGTCCTCGGCCTGCGCCCAGATCATCCCGAAGACGGCGTCGGCGTCGGTCGTCCCGTGCACGTGCGCGATGCCCCAGTCGTCGCGCGTGATCGTCACGTTCGCCTCGTGCGCCCGCCAGCGGGCGAGCTCCTGCTTCGAGACGCGGGGCGTGCACGCACCGGCGAAGAGCGCGGCGAGGAGGAGCAGCCAGGAGAGGGATCGCATGTGCCGAGGATGTGCCGGGGCGCTCGACGTGGCAAGGCCGCCGGACCGGCCCGTGCACGCGAGCGACGGGTCCGGTCGTGCCCGCGGCCGACGCGAGGCGTAGACTGCGCGTGGTGCCGATCCCCCGAGCGGCCGCCGGCGCGAACCCCGCGACATGACAGGGAGGCCGCATGACCCGCACGATGCCGACGCTGGTCCTCGCGCTCGCGCTCGTCCCCATCGCCGCGAACGCGCAATGGCCCGCCGACCCGGCGCACTTCGTCACGCTGTCGCCCGGTGGAACCCACACGGTCAAGGAAGCCCTGTGCCCCGATGGGCTCGGTGGCGCCCTGGTCCTGTGGTCGCTGCGCTACGACGTCGACGGGCTGGTGCTGCAGCGCGTCGACGCGCACGGTGTCGCCGTCTATCCCGACGCGCACCGATTCGAGGCCGGTGCGTTCGCCCGCGGCCTCGCCGGCGACGGTGCCGGCGGGGGCGCGGTGCTCGAGGAGCGCTTCGCCGATGCGGATTCGCAGCACGTGCTCACGCTGCACTCGATCGGGCCCTCCGGCGACGGACGCTGGCAGCGAGTCCTCTGGAACGGGCCGTACCCCGGCTGGGGAGACTGGGGGCACGTCGAACACGTGCCCGCGAGCCGGGCGTGGCTGGTGACCTGGCTGGACGGCAGCGTCACGCCTTCGCCTCTCCGTGCCCAACTCGTGGGGGAGGACGGGACGGTGCGCTGGTCGCCCGGGGGCATCGTGGCCGTGGCCACTTCCGTACCGATGCGCCCGCGCCGCTTCGCAGTGGATCCGTCGGGTGGGGCCTGGCTGGGGTACACGCTCGAGACGGATCCTTCGAGCGCCTGGGTGCAGCACTTGGACCCGGACGGCGTGGCCCGATTTCCCGGCGCCGGTGCCTGGGTCGGCGAGGCCCCGGATCTCTGGGGCATCCGGTCGCTCGGCGCTTCGGCCGACGGCAGTGCGTGGCTCTCGTTGTACACCTATCCGAATGGCGGTGACCGCCTGCAACGCGTGAGAGCCGATGGTTCGCTGGCGTTCGGCCCGACGGGGCTGCGGCTTCCGGGATCGTTCGCCGAGCAACGCCTCGATGCCTGGATCGCGCCCGCCGGGACCGAACACGCCTGGGTTTGCTGGACTGGCGGCACCGATCTGGACGGCTGGGTCTCCGAGGCGCAGGCGATCGACTCCAGCGGTGCGTGGGTGGGGCTGACGGTTCGACTGGGCGACCACGGCTACGGCGAGTATCGGGATGGTCGCGCGTACGTGAATGACGACGGCGGCGCGACCTTCGCCTTCGGACCGACGTCGTACGAGTTCGTCTCGATGGTCACGCGGCTCGCCGCGGACGGCAGTCCGACGTGGTCCTCGAGCACGCCGGTCTTCCGGATCCCCCCGGCCATGGGCAGCGGGGTGGAGGAGTCCTATGAAATGGACGTGCCGCCGATCCCGGACGGGCGTGGCGGACTGATCGCGATCTTCACGCTCCACGACTCCACGAACACCAGCGACGTCGATGCGGTGCGCGTGCAGCGCGTGGACGCCTGGGGACGGCATGGGGACCTGCCACCGCTTCAGGTCGCGCCGCCCGCGGCACCCTCGACCGACCTCCTCTCGAT
>CAZIXL010000691.1:0-2184 GCA_964542885.1 uncultured bacterium | reverse complement strand
GTCCCCGCGCCGTAGCGCCAGCGCGCCAGGATCGGCTCGCCCAGGTCCGAGACCAGGATCACGGGCCCCGAGGCGAGCACCACCGCCTGCTCGATCGCGTTCTCGAGCTCGCGCACGTTGCCGGGCCAGTCGTGCTTGACCAGCGCGTCCATGGCCTCGCTCGACAGCCCGCGCACCGGCAGGGCGTGCCGGCGCGCGTGCGCCGACAGGAAGTGCTCGGCGAGCAGCGGCACGTCGGCGCGGCGCTCGCGCAGCGGGGGCAGTACGAGGCGGATCACGTCGAGCCGGTAGAACAGGTCCGGGCGGAACTCGCCCGAGGCGACGCGCGCGTCGAGGTCGCGGTGGGTCGCCGCCACCACGCGCACGTCGGCGGTGTGCACGGTCTCGCCGCCGACGCGCGTGAACTCGCGCTCCTGCAGGAAGCGCAGCAGCTTGACCTGCACGGGTCCCGGGAGGTCGCCGATCTCGTCCAGGAACAGCGTGCCCCCCGCCGCGCGCTCGATGCGGCCGCGGTGCAGGCCCGCCGCGCCCGTGAACGCGCCGCGCTCGTGCCCGAACAGCTCGCTCTCGAGCAGCGTCTCGGGCAGCGCGGCGCAGTTGACCGCCACGAACGGCCCCTCGGCGCGCGGCCCCAGCTCGTGGATCGTGCGTGCGAGCAGCTCCTTGCCCGTGCCGCTCTCGCCCAGCACCAGCACCGTCGCGCCGGCCGCGGCCGCGCGGCCGGCGCGCGCGAGCACCTCCTGCAGCGCCGGCGCGTCGCCGAGCAGGCGGACCGCCGAACCGCGGTCCTGCAGCCGCTCGCGCAGCATGCGGTTCTCGTGCACGAGGTCGCGCCGCTCGAGCGCACGCTCGACGACCAGCTCGAGCGCGTCCAGGTCGACGGGCTTGGTCAGGTAGTGCGCGGCCCCCGACTGCATCGCCTCGACCGCGCCGTCGATCGTGCCGTAGGCCGTGAGCACGATCACCGCCAGCTCGGGGTTCAGCGCGCGCGCGCGGCGCAGCACCTCGAGCCCCGACAGGTCGGGCATGCGCAGGTCGGTCACCAGCACGTCCACCGCGCGTTCGCGCACCGCGGCGACCGCGGCCTCGCCGCCGGCGACCGGAACGACCTCGTGGCCGCGGGCGCGCAGGGCGCGCGCGAGCGCTTCGCGCTGCAGCGCCTCGTCGTCGGCGAGCACGATCACGCCGGTCCTCATGGGCGGGCCTCCCTCGGAACGTGCACCACGAAGCGCGCGCCGCCGCCGGGCGCCGCCTCGACCGCGACGCCGCCACCCATCGCCGACGCGAGCGTCGAAACGATGCCGAGCCCCAGCCCCGTTCCACGGCGCTTGGTCGTGTAGAACAGGTCGAACACGCGCTCGCGCGCCTCGGGCGGCACGCCGGGGCCCTGGTCGTCGACCACGATCAGCGCGTCCGGGCCCCCGCGCCGCACCGAGACCGTGACGCGGCCGCCGGCGGGCGAGGCCTCGCGCGCGTTGCGGACCAGGTTGTCGACGATCTCGGCCAGGAACTGCGGGTCGGCCACCGCGCGCACGGGCGCCAGTTCGCAGTCCAGCGCCACGCCCGCGGCGCGGAACGCCGGCTCCGCGGCCCGCAGCAGGCCGCGCACCAGCTCGCCCACGTCCAGCTCGCGCGACTGCGGCGTGCGCGGGCGCGCGAGGTCCAGGAACTGCTGCACGATGCCCTCGATGCGCCGGCTCTCGCTGCGCAGGTCCTCGGCGCGCGCGTGCAGGTCGGTGCCCTCGCCGTCGCGCACCATCTCCTGCGCGGTGAGGTGGATGGTGTTGAGCGGGTTGCGGATCTCGTGCGCCACGTGCGCGGCCAGCTCGCCCATGGCGGCGAGCCGCGCCGAGCGCTGCGCCTCGACCGAGCGCCGCTCGAGGTCGGCGCGCACGCGCGCGACCTCCTCGGCGAGCAGGCGCTGGCGCTGCCACGCCAGCAGCAGCGTGCCCGCGAGCGCGAACGCCGCCGCGAGGAACACCGCGCGCACGATCGAGCGGCGCCGGACGTCGGCGCGCGCCTGCACGAGCGGCGCCGCGTCGAGGCCGATGCGCAGCGTCGCCGCGCCCACCTCGGGCAGCTCGAGCGCGCGCGTGACCTCGTACACGCGCCCGAGCGGCGTCGCGAACTCGCGCGCGGCCTCGCCGCCGGCGGCGGCGGGCGCGGCGGGCGGCGCGGCCACGA
>CAZIXL010000690.1:954-2188 GCA_964542885.1 uncultured bacterium | reverse complement strand
CGGCGCAGAACGCCGCCAGCACCGTGTCGCGGCCCGCGCCCTCCAGCGCGTTCAGCCGCGCGAGTGCCGCGGCTTCCGCCGGTGTGTCGAGCGCCTCGCCGTGGACGCGCAGGCGGTTCACGCCGCCGTGCGGCGTGATGTGCACGCGCAGGTGCGTGGCGGTGCGCGGAAAGGCCGGCAGCAGCCGGTGGCGGCGGTGCGGACCCAGGGCGGTGCGCTCGACCAGCACCTGCCACCCGTCGCGACCACCGAGGCGCTTCGGCCCCGCGTCCGCCTCGTCCAGCACCTCGACGAACCCCGAGACCGGCGCGTTGCCCTTGAAGAAGTGGGTGTCGAGTTCCAGCGCCTGCACGACCCCGCGCCGGCCGAGGCGCACGACGCACCAGTCGGAGCCCGGCGTGCGGCGGCGCTTCGTCTCCCAGCCGTCGCCCATGTTCGTGCCGCGCCCGGGCAGCAGCAGGTTGGACGGCGGGCCGAAGAACGAGTCGCTCGCGAGCGCGATCGTGCCGCCGTTCTCGATCGCCGCCAGGTCGAGCGAGCCGGGGCCGCGGAAGACGTCCGGGTCGGGCCGCACCTCGCCGAACACGCGCAGTCGCGCCACGCCGCCGTCGGGATGGATGCGCAGCCGGACGTGGCTCGCCCGCGCGAGCGGCACCTCGACGTGGAGCAGGTTCGGCGTGTCGGGGCGCACGCCCGTGCGCGGCAGCTCCTCGGTCCAGGCGCGCTCGTCGCCCGGCGCACCGTGACCGGTCACCGGCAGCGCGAGCAGGTCCCCGGCCGGCATCGCGAGCGGGGCGTCGATCGCCTCGAGCGACACTTCCTGCGGGGCGTTGCCCTTGAAGTGCGTGGTGTCGACGACGAGCCCGGCGATGCGGCCGGGCGTCCCGAGCCGCACCAGCACCCAGTCGTGCCCCGGCGAGCGGCGGCGCCGCGATTCCCAGCCGTCCATCCACTTGCCGCGCTCGGTGTAGGCGCCTTCGCGCCACTCGGGTGCGTGCGGCCGCAGCAGCGCCTCGGCGGGTGCGAAGTAGTCGTCGCTCACGGCGAGGACGAACGTGCCGGTCGCGTCGAGCGACAGCTCGGTCAGGCCGGCGAAGGCTTCCGGAACCGCGTACGGCAGGGACACGGTGCGCTCCTCGATGGGCGTCGGTGGGTCACGGTCGCGGGGCGCCGGCCGGCCGGCGGCCCCCCGGCCGGGAAACGCCCCCGGGCGGGCCCTCGCGCCCCCGATCGC
>CAZIXL010000690.1:0-944 GCA_964542885.1 uncultured bacterium | reverse complement strand
ACCTTGGTGGTCAAAGTGCCCTACTTCCCCCTCGGCGAAGGGGCGGAACGGGATCGGTTGCACGGCCTCGATTTCGAGCGCGAGCGAAGCCAGGCGACGGCGTGGTGGCGAACCCGGCTGGCACCCGGGGCGCCCCTGGTTGGGCGTGGGGGGGTCCCGGTCGCGGGGCGCCGGCCGGCCGGCGTCCCGCCGGCAGGTACTCGCCCCGGGGCGGGCCTTCGAGCCCGCGATCGCGATCATAGACGAGTCGGCCGCGCAGCCACGTCTGCTGCACGGTGCCCGACAGCTCGCACCCTTCCCAGGGCGTGAGCGGGTGGCGATGGAAGAGCCGGTCCCCGCGAACCGTGAAGCGAGCGGCGGACCAGAGCACGAAGTCGGCGTCGCACCCGGGCTCGAGCCGGCCCTTGCGCGACGCGAGTCCCGCGAGCCGGGCCGGGGCCTCGCCGAGCCAGCGCGCCACCGCCCCGGGGCTCGCGCCGCCCGCCGCGGCGTGCGTGAGCGTCGCCGGCAGCAGCAGCTGGAGTCCCGCGATGCCGCCCCACGCGCGGCCGAAGTCGCCCGAGTCGAGCGCCTTGAGCGCGGGCGGGCACGGCGAGTGGTCGCTCGCCACCTGGTCGAGCGTGCCGTCGGCGAGCGCGGCCCGCAGCGCGTCGCGGTGAGCGGCCTCGCGGATCGGCGGTGCGCACTTGTAGACCGTGGCCCCGTCGGGGATCGCGCCGGCGGTGAAGCCGAGGTAGTGCGGGCAGGTCTCGGCGGTGAGCGGCAGGCCCTCGGCCTTCGCCGCCGCGATCACCGCCAGCGCCTCGCGCGAGGCGACGTGCACCACGTGCACGTGCGCGCGATGGCGCCGGCACAGGCGCACGAGCAGCGCGACCGCCTCGGCCTCGACCGCGGGGGGGCGCGAGGCGAGCCAGGACGAATGCGCGCGCGGGTCGGCGCCGGCC
>CAZIXL010000689.1:0-2188 GCA_964542885.1 uncultured bacterium | reverse complement strand
GTGGCCCGGCCACGGGCCCGCCCTGCTCGCCTCGGAGCTCGGCTGGTTCCGCGAGGAAGGCGTGGACGTCGCGCTCATCCGGCCGGAGCAGAGCGACGAGCGCGTCGCCGGCCTCGCCGCCGGCGACCTGGACGCGATCGCCGCGCCGCTCGGCGACGTGCTGCTCGCCGCCCGCAGCCATCCGGACGTGCGGATCGTGCTGGTCACCGACGTGTCGGCCGGGGCCGACGCGATCGTCGCCCGGCCCGGCCTCGAGCGCGTCGCCGACCTGCGGGGCCGGCGCATCGGCGTGCGCACCGCCAGCTCGGGCGAGGCGCTCGTGGCGGCCATGCTCGAGCGCCACGGCCTGCGCGCGGACCAGGTGCACCGCGTCGACGCCGACGGCGCCGACGTGCCAGCGCTGATCGCGCGCGGCGCGATCGACGCCGGCCACACGTGGGAGCCCTACCTGTCGCAGTCGGTGCGGGCCGGGAACCGCGTGCTGTTCTCGACGGCCGATCCCGCCGACCACCTGCCCTCGGTCGTCGCGATCCGCGGCGACTGGCTGCGCGCGCATCCCGCGGCCGCGCGCGGGTTCGTGCGCGCCTGGCTGCGCGCCGCCGAGTGGGGACGCGCGCACCCGGACTCGGCCCGCGCGGTGGTGGCGCGCGCGCCGGCGGGCGCGGCGTGGGGGACCGACGCGCGCGGCGTGATCCCGTGCGACGCCGCCGCGAACCGCGATGCGTTCGCGGACACGTCGGCCGCCTCGCTCGCGGCCGCGGCGCGGCGGCAGGTCGCGTTCCTCGCGCGCCGCGGCGCCGCGCACGGGATCCCCGACCCGGCAGGGCTGCTCGACGCCGGGTTCCTGCCGCGCTGACGCCGCTCCGGCGCTGGCGGGGGGCGCGCCGACCTGCTACTCCTCGCGCCCGCGCGCCCCGCCCCGCCGCGGCGCCCGCACGACGAGGCCCCCATGGCAGAACCGCTGTCCCGCCGGCTCGGTGACCGCAGGGACAACCACTACAACCTGATGCGGTTCGCGGCCGCCGCGACGGTGATCGCCAGCCACGCGTTCCCCATGTCGGGTGTCCGCTCGGACCCGCTCGAGCGGCTCGTCGGCTTCTCGTTCGGGCACCTCGCCGTCGACGTGTTCTTCGTCGTCAGCGGCTTCCTGGTCACCTCGAGCCTGATCGTGCGCCGCAGCCTGCCGTCGTTCGCGATCGCGCGCGCGCTGCGGCTCTTCCCGGTGCTCGTCGTGGCGGCGTTCGGGTGCGCGTTCGTGCTCGGCCCGCTCCAGACCGACCTGCCGCTCGCACGCTACCTGCTCGCCCCGGGCACGTGGACGTTCGCGCTGCAGAACAGCCTCACGTGGCCGATGGGCGTGCAGTACACGCTGCCGGGCGTCTTCCACCACGTGCCGCTGTTCGGGGCCGTGAACGGCTCGTTGTGGTCGCTGCCGTGGGAGTTGTCGATGTACATGGTGCTGGTCGCGCTCGGCGCGCTCGCGCTCACGAAGCGCGGGCCGCTGGGCGAGCGCGGCCTGCGGCCCGCGGTGCTGGTGATCGCCGCCGTCGCGACGACGGGTTTCACGATCTACGAGGCGTTCGGCTTCCCCTACGAGTTCCACGTCTCGCAGGGCTTCCGCCTGACGTCGCTCTTCTTCGGCGGCGCGTCGCTGTTCGTGCTGGCGGACCGCGTCCCGCACTCGGGCCGGCTCGCGGCGCTCGCGCTGGTGGCGCTCGTGGCGGACTTCCTGCTGCCGCGGCCGCTCATGGTGGTGTACGCGGTCGCGCTCGTGTACCTGGTGATCTGGTTCGCCTACGCGCGCATCCCGGCGCTGCGGTTCTACAACCGCTTCGGCGACTACTCGTACGGTACCTACGCGTACGCGTTCCCGATCGGCCAGTCGGTCGCGGCGGCGATCCCGGGCGCGTCGTGGGCCGTGATCGCGGGCTGCACGCTGCCGCTCACGCTGCTGATCGCGATCCCGTCGTGGCACCTGCTCGAGAAGCCGCTGCTCGAGCGCAAGCCGCCCTCGCGCCCGCGCGCGGTGGCGAACGGTTGACCGCCCCCGGACCCGCGGGCAGAGTGCCGCCGATGCCGACCACCCCGACGCAGGTCGAACGCGCGCTCCGCGAGGCCGCCGGCGACGCGCTGCTGGCCGACGAGCCGCTGCGCCACCACACGACGTTCCGCATCGGCGGGCCCGCGG
>CAZIXL010000688.1:0-2188 GCA_964542885.1 uncultured bacterium | reverse complement strand
TGACCGCAGGTTCGAATTTCCAACCGTGGTTCGAAGGCGGGCCACGGGGGCGTGCGGAGGTCCACATGGCGCGGAACGGCACGAACGCGAAGGTCTCGGCGCACGTGCAGGCCAAGCGCGAGCGGCGGCGGGACGAGATCCTGCGCTCGGCGCTCGACGCGTTCCGTGCGCACGGCTACCACGCCACGACGCTCGATCACATCGCCGAGCGGCTGGGGGTGCGCAAGACCGCCCTCTATCACTACTTTCCCGACAAGGACGCGATCCTGCACGCTTGCCACGCGGAATCGCTCGCCGCGCTCGAGCGCATCCTCGCCGAGGCGCGCAAGCGGCCTTCGCCGCCCGAGCAGTTGCGCCACCTCGTCGTCGAGCACGTGCGCGTCATGACCGGCTCGCCCGGCGGCTCGCCGCTCGCGTTCGAGGTCACGGCGTTCGGCGACCGGCAGCAGGCCGGGACCGTCGCGGGCCGCGACCGCTACGAACGCGAGATCCGCCGCATCGTCCAGCAGGGGATCCGGGACGGCTCGTTCCGCGAGGTCGACGCCAAGGTCGCGGCGTTCGCGATGCTCGGCGCGCTCAACTGGATCTCGCGCTGGTACCGACCCGAGGGCGCGCTCGACGCCGCGGCGATCGGCGAGCAGTTCGCCGACCAGCTCGTCGGCGGGCTTGCACCCCCGCCGCAGCCGCGCGCCGCGCGGCACGCGCGCCCCGCTGCGCGCACCCGCACCCCACGAAAGGTCCGTCCATGAAGGCCATCCGCCTCACCGCCGCCGGCGCGCCGCTCGCGATCGAGGACGTGCCGCTCCCCGAGCCCGGCGCCGGGCAGGTCCGCGTCCGCGTCGCGGGCTGCGGCGTGTGCCACACCGACATCGGCTTCTGGCGCGACGGCGTGCCCACGCGCCACGCGCTGCCGCTCACGCTCGGCCACGAGGTGAGCGGCACGGTCGAAGCGGCGGGCGACGGGTTCGCGCACCTGCTGGGGCGCGAGGTGATCGTGCCCGCGGTCATGCCGTGCGGCGCGTGCGACCTGTGCCGCGCGGGGCGCGGCAACGCGTGCAAGCACCAGATCATGCCGGGCAACGACCTCGACGGCGGCTTCGCCGAGGCGCTGGTCGTGCCGGGGCGAGGGCTGTGCGAGGTGACGACGCGGGACGGCTACGACCTGGCCGAGCTGTCGGTCATCGCCGACGCGGTGACGACGCCCTACCAGGCGGTCGTGCGCAGCGGCCTGAAGAGCGGCGAGATGGCGATCGTCGTCGGCGCGGGCGGCGTGGGCGGCTACGCGGTGCAGGTCGCGGCCGCGTTCGGCGCGAAGGTCGTGGCGATCGACGTGGACGATTCGAAGCTCGCGGCCATCGCGCCGCACGGCGCGAGCCTGGTGCTGAACCCGAAGACCATGGACTTCAAGGCCCTCAAGAAGGAGATCGGCGCCAGGGCCGCCGCATGGGGCTGCGCGCCGCACGGCTGGAAGATCTTCGAGTGCTCGGGCTCGACGGCGGGGCAGGAGACCGCATTCGGCCTGCTGGGCCTGGCGGGCACGCTCATGGTCGTGGGCTTCACGCTCGGCAAGCTCGAGGTGCGGCTCTCGAACCTCATGGCGTTCGACGCGACCGTGCAGGGCACGTGGGGGTGCCTGCCCGAGCTGTACCCGGCCGCGCTCGAGCTGGTGACGAGCGGCAAGGTCACGCTCAAGCCCTTCATCGGCCGCCACCCGATGAGCGACGGCCCGGAAGTCCTCTGCAAGGTGGCCGACCACGAGATCCACCGCCGGGCCGTGCTCGAGCCCGACTGGAAGTGAGAGCGCCGGTGCGCACGCGCGAGCGCCACGAAAGGAAGCGGTCATGCTGAAGAGCCACACGCTGGTCCCCAACTACCGGTTCGAGCACGTGCAGTACGAGCTCAAGCCCGCGGTCGACCCGCAGGGCCGCGTCGTCGAGGGCCTGTTCAACGCGTGGATCGTGATCGACAACCCGTCGCAGCTCAACAGCTACACGACCGACATCGCGCGCGAGATCACGCTGGCGTTCCGCGAGGCGAGCATGGACCGGCGGGTCGTGTGCGTGGTGTTCACCGCGACGGGCGACAAGTCGTTCTGCACCGGCGGGAACACGAAGGAGTACGCCGAGTACTACGCGGGCAATCCGCAGGAATACAAGCAGTACATGCGCGTCTTCAACGACATGATCGA
>CAZIXL010000687.1:0-2190 GCA_964542885.1 uncultured bacterium | reverse complement strand
GTGTACCCGAACTCGGCCACGTCGATCGCCGCCCGGCTCCCGCTGAACGCGGCGCTCTTCAAGAACCCGTTCGACCGCTCGGTCGGCGACGGCAACGCCTACGAGTACCAGGCCAGCTGGACGATCCCGCTCGCGACCTCGGGCAAGCCCGGCATCGTGGCTTATGGCGACACGGCGCAGATGCGCTACCAGATCGTCGGCCGCGGCAAGGCCTCGGATTTCTCGTACATCATCCTGTCGAACGGCCAGTAGGGCTCGCCGGCGCCCCCGGCGCCGGCCCGATTCGCTGACCCCGGCCGGCCTCGCCTGCGCCCGCTCGGGCAAATGCCCGCGCGCAGGCCCGCTCGATCCCTCCACGGCACGTCCGTTGCGAATGGCGCTGCGCGATTTCCCCCCGCAGGCGCGTCTCGAAACGCAAGTCCCCGTGGCCCAACGGAATCGAGTGCATGACCCCGAACGAATCCCGCCCGACCGCCGTGCAGAGTTCGGCCGCTGGCATTGCATCCTGGCCAACCGGTGACCGCACGGGCGTGCCTTCCGCCACACCGGACGGCTCCGCCGCCATCCGGACGGAGGGGCTGACCAAGGTCTACCGGGGCAACTGGTCCCTCAAGACCTCGGTCGGGCTGGACCGGCTGGACCTCGAGGTCCGCCGCGGCGAGGTCTTCGGCTACCTGGGGCCCAACGGGGCGGGCAAGACCACCACGCTCAAGATCCTGACCGGGCTCCTCAAGCCCACCCGCGGGCGCGCCTGGCTCATGGGCCGCTCGATCGACTCCATCGAGGCGCGGCGCTCGCTCGGCTTCCTGCCCGAGCAGCCCTACTTCTACGACTACCTGACCGGCGTCGAGTACCTGGAGTTCGCCGCCCGCCTCTCGGGCCTCGCCGGACGCGACGCGGCCCGCGCGGCCCGCCACTGGTTCGGGCGCGTCGGCCTGGGCGATCGCGAGCGGCTGGTGCTCCGAAAATTCTCGAAGGGCATGCTGCAGCGCCTCGGCCTCGCCGCCGCCCTGGTCCACGGCCCGCAGCTCGTGATCCTGGACGAGCCCATGAGCGGGCTCGATCCGTTCGGCCGGCGCGACGTGCGCGACCTGGTGCTCGAGCAGCGCGAGCGCGGCGTCACGGTGATGCTCTCGTCGCACATCCTGCCCGACGTCGAAATGCTCTGCGACCGCGTGGCCATCGTGCTGAAGGGCCGCCTCGAGCGCGTGGCCACGGTCGGCGACCTCGTGAACGGCGGCAACCGCTCGATCGAGATCCGCATCCAGGGTGCGCCGGTGATCGGGCTGCCCGCGGCCTGGCAGGGCCGCGTGACGCGGCTCGAGCGCTCGGGCGAATCCGTGTTCGCCGTCACCGAGGAGGCGCTGCTCCAGGACGTCCTCGCGCATCTCGTCCAGCAGCGCGCCGTCGTCCACGCGGTGACGCCCCTGCGCAGCACGCTCGAGGACCTGTTCATGGCCGCCGCCGAGAGCTCGGCGATCCGCGCCACGGGCGCGCGGAGGAGCGCGTGACCACCGCCCTCATCGCGCGGAACACGTTCCGCGAGGCGATCCGCGACCGCGTGCTGGCGGGCGTCGTCGGCGCCGGGTTCGCGCTCCTGCTGGCGACCCTGGTCGCGCGCCCGCTCGCCATGGGCGAGGGCACGCGCCTCACCATCGACCTGGGGCTCTCGGGCATCACGTTCCTGGGCCTGCTGGTCGTGCTGCTCGTGGGCACGAGCCTCGTCGCCAAGGAGATCGAGCGGCGCACCATCTTCAACCTGCTCTCGCGGCCGGTGACGCGGCCCGTGTACCTGGTCGGCAAGTGGGCCGGTTTCGCCGGCGCGCTCTGGGCGGTCGCACTCGTGCTGGGCACGGCGCTCTGGGCCGTGGTCGCGCTGCTCGGGCATCCCGGCTGGGCGGCGTCGCTCGCCGAGGCGGTGCTGCTCGCCGGGCTCGAGCTGACCGTCGTCACGGCGATCGCGGTGATGTTCTCGGCCATCTCGACGCCGGTGCTCTCGTCACTCTACACGCTCGGCCTGTTCGTGGCCGGGCAGTGGTCCGACGACCTGCGCCGCTTCGCCGAGGGCGCCCCGGCCGGCATGCGGTCCCTGCTCGAGGTGGTCGCGAACCTGCTGCCCAACCTGTCGCTGTTCAACATGCGCGCGCTGGCGGCCGCGGGCGAGACCGCGTCGCCGCTGCACCGGGGCGT
>CAZIXL010000686.1:0-2198 GCA_964542885.1 uncultured bacterium | reverse complement strand
CCCGCTGCGCGTTCCGGTCGCCTCGCTCGTCCGCCGCGGCGGCCTGACGGGCGTGTTCGTGGCCGAGGACGGCGTCGCGCGCCTGCGCTGGCTGCGCGTCGGCCACGAGGCCGGCGGCGCGATCGAGGTGCTGGCCGGGCTCGGCGCGGGCGACGCGGTGATCGCGGATCCCGCCGGGCTGGTGGACGGCCGCGACGTGACGGTGTCGGGCTCCGGGGTGAAGTCGTGAGCCGGCTGCGCACCGTCGGCCTCGCCGGCCGCATCGCCGAGACGTTCCTGCACTCGAAGCTCACGCCGCTCACGGTCTTCGCCTCGATCCTGCTCGGCCTGCTCGCCACCGCGACGCTGCCGCGCGAGGAGGAGCCGCAGATCAAGGTGCCCATGGTCGACGTCATGGTCGCCTGGCCCGGCCAGCCGTCCGAGCAGGTCGAGCGCCAGCTCACCACGCCGGTCGAGCGGCAGCTGTGGCAGATCCCCGACCTCGAGTACCTCTACTCCATCTCGCGCGACGACGGCGCGGCGCTGATCCTGCGCTTCAAGGTGGGCTTCGACCCCGACCAGGCGCTGAGCCGCGTGCGGACGCGCCTCGACGAGGCGAAGGCGGCGCTGCCCCCGGGCGCGTTCGTCGCGAACGTCTCGCCGCGCGCGATCGACGACGTGCCGGTGCTCGCGCTCTCGCTCGCGAGCCGCGACTCGTCGATGGACCAGAGCGACGTGCGCCGCGTGGCGGCCGAACTGGCGGCCGAGCTGCGCAAGACGCCCGGCGTGGCGCGTGTGCGCCTGCTGGGCGGCGAGCCGCGCACGGTGACCGTCTCCCCCGACCCGGCGCGCATGGCCGCGGCGGGGGTCAACGTCGAGATGCTCACGCGCAGCCTGGAGGGCGCGGGCCTGTCGCTGCCCGCCGGCGACTTCACCGGCGGCGACGTGCGCCACGAGCTGCGGGCCGAGTCGCCGCTCGAGAGCGCCGGACAGCTCGAAGCGCTGCTCGTGCCGTCGGGCTCCGGCCGGCCGGTGCGGCTCTCCGAGGTCGCGACCATCACGGACGGTCCCGCCGAGCTCACGAACTACGTGTTCCTGGGCGACCGCGAGCACGGCCTGCGCCCCGCGGTCACGGTCGAGGTGGCCAAGCGCCCCGGCGTGAACGCGACCGACCTCGTGCACGTGCTGCACGGCCGGGTCGCCGAGCTGCGGCCCGTGCTGCTGGGCGGCATCGACGTGACGACGACCCGCGACTACGGCGAGACGGCGAAGCACAAGTCCGACGACCTCATGTTCCACCTGCTGCTCGCGACCCTGTCCGTGATCGTGCTGATCGCGCTCGCGCTCGGGCGGCGCGAGGCGGTCGTCGTCGCGATCGCGATTCCGGTGATGCTCGCGCTCACGCTGTTCCTCTACCGCTTCCTCGGCTACACGCTGAACCGCGTGACGCTGTTCGCGCTCATCTTCTCGATCGGCATCCTGGTGGACGACGCGATCGTCGTCGTGGAAAACATCACGCGCCACTTCGCGATGAAGGACCGGCGCGACACCGACGTGCGCGTCGTCGAGGCGGTGGACGAGGTCGGCAATCCGACCGTGCTCGCGACCGTGGCCGTGATCGCGGCGATCCTGCCGCTCGCGTTCGTGGGCGGCCTCATGGGCCCGTACATGTCGCCGATCCCGATCGGCGCGTCGCTCGCGATGCTGTTCTCGCTCGTCGTGGCGTTCATGGTCTCGCCGTGGGCGGCGCGCCGGCTCCTGAAGCCGGAAGCGGCGAGCGCGCACGCGCACGAGCACCGCGAGTCGCGCTTCGACGCGTTCTACCGCCGCTGGATGGCGCGCCTCATCGAGCGCCCGAAGGAACGCTGGGTGTTCTTCGGCGCGATGTTCGGCCTGCTGGTCGCGGTGATGGGTCTGTTCGCCGTGCGGGCCGTGACCGTGAAGATGCTGCCGTTCGACAACAAGAGCGAGTTCGAGGTGCTGCTCGACATGCCGCCGGGCACGCCGCTCGAGACCACGCTCGCGGTCGCCGACCGCATGTCGCGCGAGGTCGCGAAGCGCGACGACGTCGAGCACTACGTCATCTACGGCGGCCTCGGTTCGCCGATCACGTTCAACGGACTCGTGCGCCACTACGACTTCCGCTCGGACCCGCGCTTCGCCTCGATCCAGGTCAACCTCGCGCACGGTTCGCACCGCAAGAAGCAGAGCCACGCGAT